>JALHNW010000205.1 GCA_022843345.1 Rubritepida sp.
CGGGGGGTGCGGCGCTGGTGGCCAATGGCGAGGTGTACAACTACCGCGAGCTGCGTGCGGACAACGCCCTGGCCTGCGCCACCGGCAGCGACTGCGAGCCGCCGCTGCACCTGTACCGGCGCGACGGCCTGCCCTTCGCCGACGCGCTGCGCGGCATGTACGCCATCGCCATCCACGACCGCGCGCAGCGGCGCATGGTGCTGGCGCGCGACCCCTTCGGCATCAAGCCCCTCTACACCTGCGAGGTGGAGGGCGGCATCGCCTTCGCCTCCGAGGCGCAGGCGCTCATCGCCGCCGGCCTGGTGCGGCCGCGCATCCGGCCCGAGGCGCGGGACGAGCTGCTGCAGATGCAGTTCACCACCGGCGCGGAGACGGTCTTCCAGGGCATCCGCCGCGTGCTGCCGGGCGAGAGCCTGGTGATCGCCGACGGGCGCGTCACCGAGCGCCGCCGCCGCCACGCCCTGCCCGAGGGCGGGCCGGAACCCATCGGCGAGGAGGAGGCGGTCGCGCGCCTGGACCGGGCGCTGGAGGAAAGCGTGGGGCTGCACCAGCGCTCCGACGTGCCCTACGGCCTGTTCCTGAGCGGGGGCACGGACAGCGCCGCCATCCTGGCGATGATGGCCCGCCTGAACGACGCCCCCGTAACCGCCTTCACCGCCCATTTCGACGTGAAGGCCGCCGCCGACGAGCGCGAGGCGGCGCGCCGCGTGGCGAAGGCGGTGGGCGCGCGCCATGTGGAGCTGGAGGTGACGGAGCGCATGGTGCTGGACCACCTGCCCGCCATCGTCGCCTGCATGGACGACCCGGCGGCGGACTACGCCATCATCCCCACCTGGTTCCTGGCGCGCCGCGCGCGCGAGGAGGTAAAGGTGGTGCTGTCGGGCGAGGGCGGGGACGAGCTGCTGGGCGGCTACGGCCGGTACCGCGCCGCCATGCGCCCCTGGTGGGCCTGGGGCCGCGCCATGCGCGCGCGCGGCGCCTTCGACCGGCTTTCCGTGCTGCGCGAGGAGCCGCGCTCATGGCGCGACGGCATCGCGGCCGCCGAGACGGAGGTGGCGCGCGGCGGCCGCACCCGGCTGCAGGCCGCCCAGGCGCTGGACGCCTGCGACTGGCTGCCCAACGACCTGCTGCTGAAGCTGGACCGCTGCCTGATGGCCCATGGCGTGGAAGGCCGCACCCCCTTCCTGGACGCGGGCATGGCCCAGGCCTGCTTCCGCCTGCCCGACGCGCTGAAGGTGCGCAACCGCCAGGGCAAGTGGGTGCTGCGCGAATGGCTGCGGCGCACGCTGCCGGCCAGCGACCCCTTCCGGCCGAAGCAGGGCTTCACCGTCCCCGTCGGCGCCTGGATCGCCGCGCATGCCGACCGCCTGGGCCCGCTGGTGGCCCGGCAGGAGGGCGTGCGTGAGGCGTGCCAGCCCGGCCGGGTGGAGGCGCTGTTCAAGGCCGCCGCCGGCAAGCGCGAGGGCGCGGCGGCGTGGCACCTGCTGTTCTGGGCGCTCTGGCACCGGCGCCACGTCGAGGGGCGCGCGGCGGAGGGGGATGTCTTCGCCTTCCTCTCGTAGCGTTCAGCCCAGCAGCGGCACCAGGGAGAGCACCAGCAGCGCCGCCATGCTGCGGTTGAACCAGCGCAGCGCCTCCCCGCGCAGCAGCCGCGCCGAGGCGACGCCCAGCAGCGCCCAGCCGAGCAGGATGGGCAGCGTGACGAGCGCGAAGAGCAACGCCAGCACCGCCGCCTGCGCCACGGCGGCGCCCGGCGTGGTGTAGGCGGCGAAGGCGGCGAGCGCGATCACCCAGGCCTTGGGATTCACCCACTGGAAGGCCGCCGCGGCCAGGAAGGACATGGGCGCGCCCCGCGGCGCCGCGCCGGGCGCGTCAGGCGTGGCGGTGGCGATGCGCCAGGCCATCACCAGCAGCCAGGCCGCGCCCACCCAGCGCAGCGCCAGGTGCAGGCCGGGGGCGGCGCGCAGCGCCTCGCCCGCGCCCAGCGCCACGGCCACCAGCATGAGGGGGAAGCCCACCGTGATGCCCAGCATGTGCGGCAGGCTGCGGCGCAGCCCCCAATTGGCGCCCGATGCGGCGACCATCGCGTTGTTCGGCCCCGGCGTGCCCACCATCGCCACCGCGAAGGCCAGCGCCGCCAGCAGCCAGGACGTGCCGCCCTCCATGCTCCCCTCCCATCAAGGACAGGGAGGCTGACATATCACCCCGTCATGCGCCAAGCCCCGTCGGTGGCCGCCGCGCGCGGCAGGTCGCGCAGGGCGGCGCGGATCTCCCCCGGCGTGGCGAGGCGCTTCGCGTGCCGCGCGGTGGCGCGGACCAGGGCGGCGTTGGTGGCCTCGATGCCCAGGGGCGCGTCCTCCAGCCCCGCGCGCAACCCGCCGCCCAGCGCCGCCGCGTGTTCCAGCAGGGGCGCGAGGTCCACGTCCAGCCCGGCCACCATCCAGGGCGCGCCGGGGTCGCATTCGGCCAGCAGCGCCAGGTGGACGTCCAGGAAATGCGGACGCGGCGGGAAGCCCCACGCGAAGCCCTCGCTGAACATGAAGCGGTAGATCGGCGTGGGCGCGCCCAGGTGCCGCGCCAGCGCCGCGCCGGCCCGGGTGAAGCCGGGTTCGTAGATGGCGTAGCCGGGGTGCAGGCGGGCCTGGGCGCAGAAGGCGGCCATGGCGCCAAGGTCGGGCGGGGCGTTGGCGTAGGTGGCGCCCTTCGCCGGGCTGGCCAGCGGGGCCATGTTCACGCTGCCGGGGTCCAGCACCGTCCATTCCAGCAGGCCGCGCGCGGCGAGTTCGCGGATGTGCGCGAAGCGGTCGGGGTCGTGCGTCGGCGCGCCGGGCACGGTGGGGTAGAGGACGGCGTCGGTGCGCGCGCGCAGGCCCTCGATGATGCGGGCATAGGGCTGCCAGTCGTCGCGCTGGCGGCCCGTTTCCTCGTCGTATGCGTGGAAGTGCAGGATGGCCGCCCCCTCGCCCGCGGCGGCGACGCCGTCCTCGACGATCTCGGCCACGGTGACGGGGATGCGCGGCTGGCGCTCGCGCGTCCAGGCGCCGTTCAGCGCGGCTTCCAGCCAGGTGGCGTGGGGCATCGGCGGGTCCTCCCGGTTTGGCCCATCCTGCGCCGCCACCCTGCCCGGCCGCCAGCGCGAAGGCGCCCGGATGGATTTTTCCGCCCTTCCGGCGCAGTGTGCCCGGCAGGTTCCAACGGGGGTGCCGGAGTTTGTTCGATCTGATCCTGCGCGGCGGCAAGGCCGTGCTGCCCTGGGGCATCGAGGCGCTGGACCTCGGCATCCGCGGCGGGCGCATCGCCGCGATGGGCGACCTGCGGACCGCCGGGGCAGCCGCCACCTGGGACTGCAAGGGCCTGCACCTGCTGCCCGGCCTGGTGGACGCCCACGTCCACCTGCGCGAACCGGGCGACCCGGCGGTGGAGACGATGGGCACCGGCACGAAGGCCGCGGTGCTGGGCGGGCTGACCGCGGTGTACGACATGCCCAACACCAGCCCGGCCATCACCGATTCGGCGCAGCTCGCCTGGAAGCGCGGGCGGGTGGCGGAGGTGGCGTGGTGCGACATGGGCCTCTACGTCGGCGCCACGCGGAAGAACACGGCGGGGCTGGCGGCGCTGGAGCTGGAGGACGGCGTCTGCGCCATCAAGGTCTTCGCCGGCTCCTCCACGGGCGACCTGATGATCGAGGACGATGCGGGGCTGGAGGCGGTGATGCGCTCGGGCCGCCGCCGCGTCGCCTACCATTCGGAGGACGAGTACCGGCTGCGCGAGCGCCGGCCGATGTTCCAGGCGGGGATGGCGCACCGCAACCACATGGAATGGCGCGACGTGGAGGCGGCCTTCCTGGGCACGCGGCGCCTGATGGCGCTGGCGCGCCGGACGGGCCGGCCGGCGCACATCCTGCACGTCTCCACCGCCGAGGAGCTGGAATACCTCGCCGATTACCGGGACATCTGCACCGTCGAGGTGCTGCTGAACCACCTGACGCAGACGGACGAGGCCTATGACCGCCTCGGCGGCTACGCCGTGATGAACCCGCCGATCCGCGACAAGCGCCACATGGAGGCCGCCTGGGCCGCGGTGCGCGACGGCCGCGTGGACGTGGTGGGCAGCGACCACGCGCCCCATTCGCGCGCGGCCAAGGAACGCCCCTGGCCGGATTGCGCCGCGGGGCTGACCGGGGTGCAGACGCTGGCGCCGCTGATGCTGAACCACGTCAGCGAGGGGCGGCTGTCGCTGATGCGCCTGGCGGACCTGATGAGCGCGGGGCCGGCGCGGGTCTACGGCGCGGTGAACAAGGGGCGGCTGGCGGTGGGGTACGACGCCGACGTGACGCTGGTGGACATGGCGGCCTCGCGCGTCATCGAGGAATCCTGGATCGCCTCGCCCTGTGGGTGGACGCCCTTCGCCGGGACGCGCGTGCAGGGGTGGCCGGTGGGGACGGTGGTGCGCGGCCACGTCGCGATGCGCGAGGACGAGGTGCTGGGCGCGCCGGCGGGGCGGCCGATCGCGTTCCGGTAGCGTCCACCCTCGCAGCGGGAACGCGAAAAATGGACGACAGGTTACTTGTCGTTCATGAATGGCGGGGACATGTGGGTCGGGCGGCGGCACGAAGCCAGCCGCGGAGGAACCTACCGAGCATGAACCGCATCCTTGCCGCCCTCGCCGGGCTGGCGCTCGCCGCCCCGGTCGCCGCCCATGCGCAGGTGGCGGCGGCACCCGCCGTCACCGCGGCCTCGCCC
>JALHNW010000206.1 GCA_022843345.1 Rubritepida sp.
GGCGGCGGCGACCGCGGCGACCGGCGGCTCCGGCTGCGCGCCCACGAAGCCCAGCCCGCCCAAGCCCGGCGCCCCGATGCCCACGAATCCGAAGGAGGAGACCGCGCCGGCCGCCATGTCTGCGTTCCACCACGCGCCGCGCACCGTGTAGATGCCGTCCACGTAGGACACGATCTCGGCGCCCCAGATGGAGGTGATGGTGAAGCTGGCGGCGAAGCTGGCCTGCCACTGGGTGAGCGGCATTGTCCCTGCGGCGATCTCCACCTGCCCGACGAGGCCGGTCCCCCAGTTGTTCAACGTGGAGTAGGTGAGGATGGACACAGTGGCATCTCCGCTGTTGCGATGCCGCATACTGCCCAGGATGCAACTTTGAGGCGAGTCACATCTTAATGAATCTCACCAAGAGACGAAAATAAGACTGGCCCTGCTATTCATGGTTGTTTACTTTCCTTGGAATACGGGTGCCCGCTTCTCGCGGAATGCCGCCAAGCCCTCCCGCAGGTCTTCGCTGGCTTGGCTCGCCTTGGCGCGCGACAGCGCCGCCTGCGCGTCGAAGGCCCCGCGCGCGATCTCGTTCAGGCTGCGCTTGATGCCCTGCACGGCGAGCGGCGCCATCTGCGCCAGCCGCGCCGCCAGCGCGTCCGCCCGCGCCGCCAGCGCCGCCTGGTCCGGCACCATCTCCGTGAGGTAGCCCATGGCGAGCAGGTCCTCGGCCGGCACGAAATCCGCCAGCAGGAACAGGCGCTTGGCCGCGTTCAGTCCGAGCCGCGAGCAGTAGCGGACCATCCCCGAGGGGTAGTAGTGCAGCCCGAGCGCCGCCGCCGGCATCCGCAGCCGCATCCCGGCCACCCCCACCCGGAAGTCGCAGCACAGGGCCAGGTCGGTCGCGCCGCCGTAGACGCCGCCGTTCAGCGCCGCCACCGTGGGCACGCGCAGCGCCTCCAGCCGCTCCAGCATGGACTCGAAGGACGTCTCGCCCGTCACCTCCGCCTCCGGCCGCGATTCCAGGTCGCCCAAGTGGTAGCCGGAGGAGAAGGAGGCCCCGCTGCCCGTCACCACCAGCACGCGCACCGCTGGGTCGGCCTCCACGGCGGCGAAATGCGCCAGCAGGGCATGCAGGTCCGCGGGCTCGATCCGGTTGTGCACGGCGGGCCGGTTGAAGCGGATCGTGGCCCGGGCGCCCTCGATGGAGAGCAGCGGCGGCGTCGCCTCCATCACGCGAAGCGCGCCGCGACCGCCGCGCGCTCCCCTTCCGTCATGTGCAGCCCCAGCTTGGTGCGCCGCCACAGCACGTCCTCCGCCGTCATCGCCCATTCCCCCGCACGCATCCATTCCAGCTCCCGCTCGCTCAGCGACGCGCCGAGATGGGCGCCCGGGTCGCCCGCCATCACCTCCGGCAGCATCCCGCCGTGGGTGCGGACCAGCCGCGGCAGCCATTCCTTCGGCACCAGCGGCAGGGCGCGCGCCATCTCGGCGGTGAAGGCCTCGCGCGTGCGCCCGCCCAGGTCGCCGCCGGGCAGGAAGGCGCGCGCCGTCCAGGGCGTGCCCTCGCGCCCGATCGCCGCCCCCACCAGGGACGCCGCCTCCTCCGCCAGCCGGCGGAAGGTGGTGATCTTGCCGCCATAGACGCTGAGCAGCGGCGCGCGCGCGTCGTCCAGCTTCAGGACGTAGTCGCGCGTCACCGCCGAAGGGTCCGCCGCGCCGTCGTCGAACAGCGGCCGCACGCCGGAATAGCGCCAGATGATGTCCTCGGGCCGCACCTCGCGCCGGAACTGGCGGGACACGGCGGCGCAGAGATAGGCCGCCTCCTCGTCCGTGCAATGCGCGGTGGCAGGGTCGCCCTCATGCGGCACGTCGGTGGTGCCGACCAGCGAGAAGCGGCCCTCATAGGGGATGACGAAGACCACGCGCCGGTCGTCGTTCTGCAGGATGAAGGCGTGCTCGCCCTCGTACAGCCGCGGCAGGACGACGTGCGAGCCGCGCACCAGCCGCACCTTGCCGGGCGGCTCTGCGCCCACGGCGGCCAGCGCGCGCTGCACCCAGGGGCCGGCCGCGTTCACCAGGGCGCGGGCCTGCACCCGCTCGCCCCCCTCCAGCGTGACGATCCAGTGGCCGTCATGCCGCTCGGCGCCCGCGAAGCCGCAGCGCGGCCGCACCTCGGCGCCCCGCTGCGCCGCGTCCAGCGCGCAGAGCAGCACCAGCCGGCTGTCCTCCACCCAGGCGTCGGAATAGGCGAAGGCGTGGGTGATGGCGGGCTTCAGGGGGGCGGCGCGCGGGTCGTCCGCCGTGCGGAACGCCTCGGCGCCGGGCAGGGAGACGCGCCGCGCCAGGTGGTCGTAGAGGAACAGGCCGAGCCGGATCATCCAGCGCGGCCGCATCTCGGGCCGGTGCGGCAGCACGAAGCGCAGCGGCCAGATGATGTGCGGGGCGGTGCGAAGCAGCACCTCGCGCTCGCCCAGCGCCTCGCGCACCAGGCGGAACTCGTGGTGCTCCAGGTAGCGCAGCCCGCCATGGATCAGCTTGGAGGAGGAGGAGGAGGTGGCCTGCGCCAGGTCGTCCTTCTCCAGCAGCAGCACGGCGTGGCCGCGCCCGGCGAGGTCGCGCGCGATGCCCGCCCCGTTCACCCCGCCGCCGATCACCACCACGTCGAAATGCCGCATGGCGGGGACTATAGCAGCCGCGCGCGGATGCGCGTCACCACCACCTCCGCCAGCACGACGACGGCGAGGATGGCGAGCAGGATCACCGCCACCCGCTCCCACTGGAAGAAGTTGATCGCGTCATCCAGCACCACGCCGATGCCGCCCGCGCCCACCAGCCCGAGCACGGCCGATTCGCGCAGGTTGATGTCCCAGCGGAACAGCGCGATGCCCCAGAAGGCCGGCTGCACCTGGGGCCAGACGCCCTTGAGCATCCGTGCCCCCCAGCCGGCGCCGGCGGCCGTCAGCGCCTCGACGGGGCCGCCTTGCGTTTCCTCCAGCGCTTCGGCCAGCAGCTTGCCGACGAAGCCCACCGAGCGGAAGGCGATGGCGAAGACCCCCGCCGCCGGGCCGGGCCCGAACACGGCGACGAAGACCAGCGCCCAGACCAGCGAGTTCACCGAGCGCGAGGAGACCAGCACCAGCTGCGCCAGCATGTTCAGCGCCGGCACCCGGCAGATGCCCCGCGCCGCCATCAGCGCGAAGGGCAGGGCGAGCGCGATGCCCAGCAGCGTGCCCAGCGTGGCGATGTGGATCGTCTCCATCAGCGCCGCGTGCACGCCCTGCGGATAGTGCGCGAGGTCGGGCGGCCACATGCGGACCAGCAGGTCCGCCATCTGCTCCGGCGCGTCGGCCAGGAATTCCGGGATGATCTCCACGCTCCGCACCGCCCAGGCCAACGCCGCGACGATGCCCAGCGTGAGCGCGAACCGCCCCAGCCGCTCGCCCGGCGTATGCGGGTGCCACGCCCTCACCGCAGCGCCTGACGGATGCGGCCCGAGATCACCTCGGCCGCGAAGATGAGCGCGATGATGGACAGCAGGATGGCGGCCACGAAGTCGTAGTCGAAGCGCTTGAAGGCCGCGAACAGCGTCCCCCCGATGCCGCCCGCGCCGACGATGCCCACCAGCGTGGAGTTCCGCAGGTTCGAATCGAGCTGGTAGATGCAGAACCCCACGAAGCGCGACGCCACCTGCGGCAGCACGCCATACAGCAGCACCGCGGCCGGCGCGGCGCCGGTGGCGCGCACCGCCTCGACCTGCTTCATGCTGATCTCCTCGATCGCCTCGGCGAAGAGCTTGGCGACGAAACCCATGGAGGCCACCGTCAGCGCCGCCACGCCCGCCAGCGCGCCGAAGCCCAGCGCCTTCACGAAGATGATCGCCACGATGACGTAGTGCAGCGAGCGGCAGACCGCGATGAAGCCGCGGACGGGCCCGCGCAGCCACCAGGGGGACAGGTTGCGCGCCGCCATCAGCCCCAGCGGCAGTGACAGGACGATGCCCAGCGCGGTCGAGAGCAGCGCGATCTGGATGCTTTCCAGCATCCCCTCCAGCAGCAGCTCCCAGCGCGCGAAGTTGGGCGGCCACATGCGGGCCAGGAAGCGCCCCGCCTCGCCGAAGCCGGTCCAAAGCCGCTCGCCCGTGATGCCGAGCTGCGCCGTGGCCCAGATGGCGTAGAGGCCCAGCGCCAGGAGCGCGAGGCGCAGCGGCCAGTTGGGGGCGAAGGCCGCGCGCCTCACATCCAGTCCTCGCCGCCGTAGATCGCGCGCAGGTGGTCGTCGCGCAGGTCCTCCGGCGGGCCGTCGAACACCACCGCGCCCCCGGTCATGCCGATGATCCGCCCGGCGAAGCGCCGCGCCAGCTCCACGTTGTGGATGTTCACCACCACCGGCACCCCCGCCTCGCCGGTGAGGCGGGCCATCAGCTCCATCACCTCCACCGCGGTCTTGGGGTCGAGCGAGGAGGTCGGCTCGTCGGCCAGCAGCAGGGCGGGGGCCTGCATCAGCGCGCGCGCGATGCCCACCCGCTGCCGCTGCCCGCCCGAGAGCGCATCGGCCCGGCGCGTCGCCTGCTCGGGCAGGCCCACCGCATCCAGCAGGGCGAAGGCGCGCTCCACGTCGGCGGGCGGGTAGCGGCGCAGCCAGGCGCGCCACAGCGGCACCGCGCCCAGCCGGCCGAACAGCACGTTCTCCATCACCGACAGCCGCTCGACCAGGT
>JALHNW010000207.1 GCA_022843345.1 Rubritepida sp.
GGCGGTGGCGGCTACGGCAGCGGCGGCGCTCGCTCCGGCGGCGGCGGCAGCGGCGGGCGTTCCGGCGGCTGGGATGCCGGCGCCAAGAAGCCCGACCTCGACGACGACATCCCGTTCTGATCGGACGCACTGAACCTTGACCGACGAGACCTCGCCGCCCGACATCGCGCCCATCGCGGTGGAGCAGGAGATGCGGCGCTCCTTCCTCGACTACGCGATGAGCGTGATCGTCTCCCGCGCGCTGCCCGACGTGCGCGACGGGCTGAAGCCCGTGCACCGGCGCATCCTGTACGCGATGCACGAGAGCGGCTACGTGGCCGACAAGCCGCACCGCAAGTCGGCGCGCGTGGTCGGCGACGTGATGGGCAAGTACCACCCGCACGGCGACAGCGCGATCTACGAGGCCATGGTGCGCATGGCGCAGCCCTTCTCCATGCGCGTGCCGCTGGTGGACGGGCAGGGCAACTTCGGCTCGATGGACGGCGACCCGGCCGCGGCCATGCGCTACACCGAGGTGCGCCTGGCCAAGTCCGCCGCCGCGCTGCTGGAGGGCATCGAGGAGGACACGGTCGAGTTCTCGCCCAACTACGACGAGAGCGCGAACGAGCCGCGGGTGCTGCCCGCCGCCTTCCCGAACCTGCTGGTGAACGGCGCCGGCGGCATCGCGGTCGGCATGGCCACCAACATCCCGACGCACAACCCGGCCGAGGTGATCGACGCCACGCTGAAGCTGATCGCCGAGCCCGCGACCACGCTGGCCGAGCTGATGGAGATCATCCCCGCGCCGGACTTCCCGACCGGGGGCATCATCCTCGGCCGGGCCGGGGTGAAGTCGGCCTTCGAGACGGGGCGCGGTTCCATCCCGCTGCGCGCGTCGTGCGAGGTCGAGGAGATGCGCGGCGGCCGGCAGGCCATCATCGTCACCGAGATCCCCTACCAGGTGAACAAGTCCACGCTGATCGAGAAGATCGCGGAGCTCGTGCGCGCCAAGGCGATCGAGGGCATCTCGGACCTGCGCGACGAGAGCGACCGCTCGGGCCTGCGCATCGTCATCGAGGTGAAGAAGGACGCGAATGCGGAGGTGCTGCTGAACCAGCTCTACCGCATGACGCAGCTCCAGATCTCCTTCCCCGTCAACTTCCTGGCGCTGCACAAGGGCCGGCCGCAGCAGATGGGGCTGCGCGACGCGCTGCTGGCCTTCATCGCCTTCCGCGAGGAGGTGATCGAGCGCCGCTCGCGCTTCCGCCTCGCCGAGGCGCGGCGCAAGGCGCACAACCTGGTGGGCCTCGCCATCGCGGTGGCGAACATCGACGAGGTGATCCGCCTGATCCGCGAGAGCCCGGACGCCGCCGCCGCCCGCGTGGCGCTGATGGCGCGCGACTGGCCGGCGGCCGACGTGGCGCCGCTGGTGGCGCTGGTGCAGGACGAGGGCAACGAGCTGTCCGAGGCCGGCACCATGCGCCTGACCGAGGCGCAGGCGCGCGGCATCCTGGAGCTGCGCCTGCAGCGCCTCACGGGCCTGGAGCGCGAGAAGATCGACGGCGAGCTGCGCCAGTTCGGCGTGGTGATCCAGGAGCTGCTGGAGATCCTGGGCAGCCACGTCCGCCGCATGGAGGTGATGGCCGAGGAGCTGCACGCCGTGCGCGCGACGCTCGCCGTGCCGCGCATGACCCGCATCGACGACGCGGCCACCGACATCGACGACGAGAGCCTGATCGCGCCGGCCACCATGGTGGTGACGCTGACGCGCGACGGCTACGTGAAGCGCACGGCGCTGGACGTGTTCCGCTCGCAGGGGCGCGGCGGGCGCGGACGCTCGGCGGCCTCCACGCGGGCGGATGACGTGGTGGTGCGCTCCTTCATCGGGCACACGCACCAGCACGTGCTGTTCTTCACCGACCGCGGCCTGGTGTTCCGCGAGAAGGTCTGGCAGCTGCCGGAGGGCGGCACCGGCGGCAAGGGCCGCTCCCTGCGCCAGGTGCTGAACCTGGCGGAAGGCGAGAGCGTGACCGCGGTGCTCCCGCTGCCGCAGGACGAGTCGCTGTGGGACGCGCTGCACCTGGTCTTCGCCACGCGGCAGGGCAACGTCCGCCGCAACCGGCTGGGCGACTTCCGCAACGTCCGCGCCTCCGGCCTCATCGCCATGAAGCTGGACGAGGGCGATTCGCTGATCGGCGTCGCCACCTGCCGCGAGGGCGACGACGTGCTGCTGGCCACGCGCAAGGGCCGCGCCATCCGCTTCCACGCCACCGACGAGGTGCTGCGCGTCTTCGCCGGGCGCGACAGCTCGGGCGTGCGCGGCATCAGGCTGCTGGGCGACGACGTGGTGATCGGCCTCGCCGTGCTGCGCCACGTGGAGGCGAGCCCGGGCGAGCGGCTGGCCTTCCTGAAGGCGAAGCGCCGCGCGAGCGGCGACGAGGAGGTGGACGCCCCCGCCGACGAGGAAGGCGTGGCCGAGGAGGCCCTGAGCGTGGACCGCTTCGCCGAGCTGGACGCGATGGAGCAGGTGATACTTACCGTCACCGACCGCGGCTTCGGCAAGCGCTCCAGCGCCTACGAATACCGCGTCACCGGGCGCGGCGGGCAGGGCATCGCCAACATCGCGCTGGCCGGCGGCCGGCGCGGCGGCGAGGTGGTGGCGAACTTCACCGTCACCGCGGGCGACCACGTCATGATCATGACCGATGGCGGCCAGGCGATCCGCTTCGAGGCGGGATCGGTGCGGCGCACCGGGCGGGCCAGCCAGGGCGTGATGCTGATGCGGCTTGACGATGCCGAGCACGTGACCTCCTGCTTCCCGGTGATCGAGGATGACGAGGACACGGCCGAGGCATGAGCGCGCGCACCGCCCTGTATCCGGGCACCTTCGACCCGGTGACCAACGGCCACCTGGACGTGATCGCCCGCGCGGCGCGGCTGGTGGACCGGCTGGTGATCGGGGTCGCCATAAACATCGGCAAGGGGCCTCTCTTCCCGCTGGAGGAGCGCGTGGCGCTGGTGGAGGCGGAGACGCGCGAGGTTGCCGCCCGCACCGGCTGCGCCATCGAGGTGCGGCCCTTCACCGGCCTGCTGGTGGGCTTCGCGAAGGAATGCGGCGCGCAGATGATCGTGCGCGGGCTGCGCGCGGTGACCGATTTCGACTACGAGTTCCAGATGGCGGGCATGAACGCCCGTCTGGACAGCACGGTCGAGACCGTGTTCCTGATGGCCAGCGAGCGCAACCACTTCATCTCCTCGCGCTTCGTGAAGGAGATCGCGCAGCTGGGCGGCGACATTTCGAGCTTCGTTCCCGCCCTGACGCTCGAGAAGACCCTGGCCCAGGTGGGCCGCTGACCGAACGGAGCAGGACCGATGCACCGCCGCACGCTTCTTGCCGCAACGACGATGATGGGAGTCGCCATGACCGAGACCACCGAGGCGGAGGCCCAGCCGGCCGTCGACCGCGAGAACACGCTGATCATGACGCTGAAGGACGGCGACGTGACCATCACCCTGCGCCCCGACCTGGCGCCGCGCCATGTCGAGCGCATCAAGGTGCTGACGCGCGCCGGGCTGTATGACGGCACGCCCTTCCATCGCGTGATCGAGGGCTTCATGGCCCAGGGCGGCGACCCGACGGGCACCGGCACCGGCGGCTTCCGCGACCGCGGCTACGCCGACATTCCGGCCGAGTTCGTGCCCGCCTCGCGCGCGCGCTTCCTGCGCGGGACCTGCGGCATGGCGCGCAGCCAGAACCCGAACAGCGCGAACAGCCAGTTCTTCATCATGTTCGCGCCCGGCGACTTCCTGAACAACCAGTACACCATCTGGGGCCAGGTCTCGGCCGGGATGGAGCGCGTGGACCGCCTGGCCCGCGGCGAGCCGCCGCGCACGCCCGACCGGCTGATCCGCATGAAGGTGCTGGCCGACACTTGACGTGACGCCGCGCGCGCGGTCCTACGGGGCCGCGCGCAGCGCGAGCCCGTAGCTCAGCCGGTAGAGCACGTGACTTTTAATCATGGGGTCCAGGGTTCGAATCCCTGCGGGCTCATTCCCCTATTTTACCCTTCCTTCACCTCGCATTGCTACGCCCTTCCTCGCATAATACGGAGGAGCGGGGCGTGAATCGACTTCCCATTGCTTGGCGGATCCATTTCATTACTGCCGTGTCACTTCTGGGCCTCCTGGGCCTCGCGGTGGTGGGCGTATCGGGGCGGACCGCGCAGATGCGCGAGGACCGCGCCGTCCTGCTCCGCAGCATGGTCGAGGCGTCGCTCTCCATCATCGCCGCGCAGGAGCGCGAGGCCAGCGCCGGGCGGGTGAGCGAGGCGGACGCGAAGGCCGCCGCGCTCGCCGCGCTGCGCGCCCTGCGCTACGGCGGCGCCGAATATGTCTGGGTCAACGACCTGGAGCCGCGCATGGTGATGCACCCGATCCTGCCGCAGCTCGACGGCAGGCCGGTCGGCGACATGCGCGACCCGAACGGCGTGCCGCTGTTCCGCGTCTTCGCGGACCAGGCGCGCGCCAACCCGCAGGGCGCGGCCGTGGCCTACCAGTGGCCCCGACCGGGTGCCGAGCGGCCGGTGGACAAGCTGTCCTTCGTGCGGCTCTTCGAGCCCTGGGGCTGGGTCGTCGGCACCGGCGTCTACGTGGACGACCTCCATGCCGCGATCCGCCGCACCTGGATGACCGAGCTGTCCCTC
>JALHNW010000208.1 GCA_022843345.1 Rubritepida sp.
CTGGCTGCGCGGCGGGGCCAGCCGGTCGCCGGCGCGCGCGCGCGCGCAGCCGGCCCCGGCCGAGTTCCATTGCGGAAACCCGCCCCCCGCGCCCGCGCCCAGAAGGATGGCGCGCAGCACCGGGGCGTGCCGTCAGCCGATCTCGGCGCAGGCGTAGCTGTTGATTTCCATGGCGAGCGAGATCTCGGTGATCTTGGGGGTCTTCCAGGCCATTCGTTTCGTCTCCCAACGGTGCCGGCGGTTCGCGGCCCCGACAGGATGACGGCGCCGCCCGCCGCCGGCAAGGGGTTTCGCGATCAGGCGGCGACGGCGCCCGCCTGCCGCAGCCCCGCGCGCAGGAAGGCGGCGCAGCGCTCGCCGATCATGATCGCGCCCGCGTTGGTGTTGCCCGACACCACGGCGGGCATGATGGAGCAATCCGCCACCCGCAGCCCCTCCACGCCGCGCACGCGCAGCTGCAGGTCCACCACGCTCGCCTCGTCCGCGCCCATGCGGCAGGTGGAGGTGGGGTGGTAGATGGTGCCCCCGGTGGCGCGGCAATGTTCCAGCAGCTCGGCATCCGTGCCGGCCATGGTGGCGGGGGCGTGCGGGGCGGCGATGAAGGGCTGCATGGCCCGCGTGGCGGCGATGCGCTGGCCCAGCTTCAGCCCCTCCACCATGCAGCGCCGGTCCGTCTCGGTGGCCAGGTAGTTGGCGTGGATGCGCGCCTTGGCCATCGGGTCGGCGGAGGCGAGCGTGATCTCGCCGCGGCTTTCGGGGCGCAGCTGGCAGATGCTCATGGTGAAGCCGGGGAACTTGTGCAGCCCCTCCTTCACGCTGTCCGCGCTCCAGGGGATGAAGTGGAACTGCACGTCGGGCGTGGCGCTGCCCGGCAGCACGCGGGCGAAGAGGCCCGAGGTGCCGGCCGCGAAGGACAGCGGGCCGGAGCGGGTGAGCGCGTATTGCGCCCCCATCCGCGCCATGCCCCAGAGCGAGTTCACCACCTCGTTGATCGAGACGCGCTGGCTGGCGCGGTACATCAGCCGCGCCTGGAAGTGGTCCTGCAGGTGGCGACCGACCGCGGGCACGTCGCGCCGCACCGCGATGCCGTGCTCCATGAGGTGCTCCGCCGGGCCGATGCCGGACAGCATCAGCAGCTGGGGCGAGTTGATGGCGCCCCCCGCCAGCACGATCTCGCGCGCGCGGGCCACGTGCAGCGCGCCGCCGCGGCGGTATTCCACGCCCACGGCGCGGTTGCCCTCCATCACCACGCGGGTGGCGTGGGCGTCCGTCTCCAGCCGCAGGTTTGGGCGCTTGAGCGCCGGCTTCAGGTAAGCGGTGGCGGCGGAGCAGCGCACGCCGTTGCGCACCGTCACCTGGTACCAGCCAGCGCCCTCCTGCACGGGGCCGTTGAAGTCGGCGTTCATCGGCAGGCCGAGTTCCTGCGCCGCCTCCAGGAAAGCGACGGAAAGCGGGTTTCGGTCGCGCAGGTCGCTGACGTGCAGCGGGCCGTCGCCGCCGTGCAGGGCGTCCGGGCCGCGCTCGTTGCGCTCGGCCTTGCGGAAGAAGGGCAGGCAGTCGTCGAAGCCCCAGCCGGTGCAGCCCATCTGCGCCCAGGTGTCGTAGTCCTCGCGCTGGCCGCGGATGTAGATCAGGCCGTTGATGGCGCTGCTGCCGCCCAGCACGCGCCCGCGCGGCCAGGGGACGGAGCGGCCGTTCAGCGCGGCCTCCGGCTCCGTGCCGTAGTTCCAGGACAGCGTGGGGTGGTACATCGTCTTCGCGTAGCCGATGGGGACGTGCAGCCACGGGTTGCGGTCGCGCGCGCCCGCCTCCAGCACCAGCACGCGGGTGCCGGGGTCCTCGCTCAGCCGCCCGGCCAGGGCGGAACCGGCGGAGCCGCTGCCGACCACGATCACGTCCCACCCGTCCATCTGCGCGTCCCTCCTGCTTTGGCGCGATGCTGCGGCTTGACGCGGCGGCCGTCCAGACGTGGATTGTGCACCATGTCACCGCTCGACGCCCTGCACGACGCCTTCGGCCCCGCCGCCTGCCTGCGCGCGGAAGCCGACATCGCCCCCTATGCCGTGGACTGGCGCGGCGTGTACCGCGGCCAGCCGGTCGCCGTGCTCAAGCCCGCTTCCACCGCCGAGGTGTCGGCCGCGCTGCTGCGCTGCGCCGCGCTGGGGCTGGCGGTGGTGCCGGCGGGCGGGCGCACCTCGCTGTGCGGCGGCGTGGTGCCGGCCGCCGACGGCCCGCCCTCCGTGGTGCTGTCGCTGGAGCGGATGAACCGGCTGCGCGCGGTGGACGCGCTGGACAACTCGCTGGTGGCCGAGGCCGGCTGCACGGTGGAATCGGTGCAGCTCGCCGCCGCCGAGGCCGGGCGCTTCTTCCCGCTGCATTTCGGCGCGCAGGGCAGCGCCATGATCGGCGGTGCGCTGTCCACCAACGCCGGCGGCATCCGCACCCTGCGCTACGGCAACGCGCGCGACCTGGTGCTGGGGCTGGAGGTGGTGCTGCCCGACGGCCGCGTGCTGGACGATTTGCGCCGGGTTCGCAAGGACAACAGCGGCTACGCGCTGCGCCACCTGTTCATGGGCGCGGAGGGCACGCTGGGCGTCATCACCGCCGCCTCGCTCAAGCTCTTCCCGCCGCTGGTGGTGCGCGAGACGGCGCTGGTCGCGGTCCGCACCCCGCACGAGGCGCTGCGCCTGCTGGCCCGCTGCCAGGCGAGCGGCGCCGAGCTGGTGGCCTTCGAGCTGATCGGGCGCCCCTGCATCGAGATCACGCTCAGGCACGGCCAGAACATCCGCCAGCCGATGGAGCTGTCCACCGAGTGGTACTGCCTGGTGGAAGCCGGCGCCGCCCATCCCGCCCTGCCGGTGCGCGAGGCGCTGGAAGCGGCGCTGATGGCGGCACTCGAGGCCGGCGAGGCCGAGGACGTGGTGATCTGCGAGAGCGAGGCGCAGCGCCGCAACCTGTGGGACATCCGAGAAACCTTCCCCACCTGCTCGCGCATGGAGGCGCCCGGCCTGCCGACCGACACGGCCGTGCCGGTCAGCGCCATACCGGCCTTCCTGGACGCGGCGGCGGCGCTGATCGCCGGAGGGTGGCCGGAAGGGCGGATGGTGGCGCTGGGGCACATGGGGGACGGCAACATCCACCTCTCGCTCCAGGCGCCGCCAGGCACGGCGCACGAGGACTGGGCGCGGCGCGGCGCGGGGTTCGAGGAGCGGATCGGCGAGATCGCGGTGGAACTCGGCGGTTCGTTCAGCGCGGAGCACGGCATCGGCGTGAGCAAGCGCGGCGCGATGGCGGCGCTGAAGGACCCGGTGGCGCTGTCGCTGATGCGCGCGATCAAGGCGGCGGTGGACCCGGCGGGGATGATGAACCCGGGCAAGGTCCTGCCCTGATTTTCGCTGTTTGTTCTTGATGGCGCGGTGCCACCGTGGCATGGTGGCGCCATGCCGGAACCACGCGCCATCCGGGGCCGCGGCGCCCTGTCCAACCCGGACAACCGCTTCGAGGCGACGGCGCGCGAGGCCTTCGACGATGGCTGGGATTCGCTGACCGAGGACATCGCGCCGCTGCGGACCGAGCTGATCCGCGAGGCGTCACGCTCTGCGCTCACCTACAATGACAGCCCCGACCTGGGGTTCGACCGCAGCCTCAACCCCTATCGCGGCTGCGAGCATGGCTGCGTCTATTGCTTCGCCCGGCCCTCGCACGCCTATCTCGGCTTCTCGCCGGGGCTGGATTTCGAGGCGAAGCTGCTGTTCAAGCCCGACATGCCGGCGATCCTGGCGCGCGAGCTGTCGCGCCCCGGCTACGTGCCGCGCACGGTCACGCTGGGCGCCAACACCGACCCCTACCAGCCCATCGAGCGCGGCCTGCGCCTGAGCCGCGCGCTGCTGGAGGTGCTGGAGCGCTTCGGCCACCCGGTGAGCATCGTCACCAAGGGGGCGGGGGTGTTGCGCGACCGCGACATCCTGGCGCGGATGGCGGCGCGCAACCTGGTGCGGGTGTATCTGTCGGTGACGACGCTGGACGCGAAGCTGGCGCGGGCGATGGAGCCGCGCGCCGCGACACCCGCCAAGCGCCTGCACGCGGTGGCGGCGCTGCGCGAGGTAGGCATCCCCGTCGCCGTGCTCGCCGCGCCGATGATCCCGGGGCTGAACGACGCGGAGCTGGAGCGCATCCTGGAGGCGGCGCGCGACCATGGGGCCGCATCCGCCGGCTACGTCCTGCTGCGCCTGCCGCATGAGCTGCGGGAGCTGTTCGGCGAATGGCTGGCGCGGCATCACCCGCAGCGCGCCGCGCGCGTGCTGGCGCTGGTGCGGCAGACCCGCGGCGGGGCGCTGTACGACGCGCGGTTCGGCCAGCGCCAGTCCGGCACGGGGGAATGGGCGGGACTGCTTGCGCAGCGCTTCGCGCTGGCCATCCGCCGCCTGGGGCTGGACCGGCGGGAGGACCACGCGCCGCTCAGCACCGCGCATTTCGACCGCCGCGCGATGGATCGGCAGATGTCGCTGCTGTAGGGACGGGGCATGCCCGATTTTTCCCTGGAGGCGGCGGAAGGCGGCCTGGTCGCGGGCGTGGACGAGGCCGGGCGCGGCCCGCTCGCCGGCCCGGTGGTGGCCGCCGCCGTGCTGTTCCTCGCCCCGCCCGACCCCAGGCTGGCCGCGCTGCTGGAC
>JALHNW010000209.1 GCA_022843345.1 Rubritepida sp.
CGGGCGGGGGTCAGCCGCGCGGCTGCTCCACCGCCACGCGGGCGCTGTCGGCCGGTTCGGGCGCGTCGCGGTCCAGCCAGCGGTGCAGCAGCCCCGCGCCCACCGCGCCCAGGATCGGCGCCACCCAGAACAGCCAGAGCTGCCCGATGGCCCAGCCGCCCACGAACACCGCCTGCGAGGTGGAGCGCGCCGGGTTCACCGAGGTGTTGGTGACCGGGATGGAGATGAGGTGGATCAGCGTGAGGCACAGCCCGATGGCGATGGGCGCCAGCGAGGCCGGGGCGCGGCGCGAGGTGACGCCCAGGATGACGAGCAGGAAGAAGCCGGTCATCGCTACCTCGGCCACGAAGGCGGAGCCCAGGCCGTAGCCGCCCGGCGAGTTGGCGCCGTAGCCATTGGCCGCGAAGCCGCCCAGCACGAAGTCCGGCTTGCCCGAGGCGATGGCGTAGAGGATGGCCGCCCCCGCGATGCCGCCCAGGACCTGGGCCGCGATGTAGCCCGGCGCCTCGCCCGCCGGGAAGCGGCCGGCGACGACGAGGCCGAGGGTGACCGCCGGGTTGAGGTGGCAGCCGGAGATGTGGCCGATCGCAAACGCCATCGTCAGCACCGTCAGCCCGAAGGCGAGCGAAACGCCCAGCAGGCCGATGCCCACCTCGGGGAAGGCCGCGGCCAGCACGGCCGAGCCGCAGCCGCCCAGCACCAGCCAGGCGGTGCCCAGCGCCTCGGCGGCGAGTTTCTGAGACGTCACGATGGTCGCTCCCGTTGTGTTGCCGGACGGTAAACCGCGCGGCGGCGGAACGGCAATCGCGTAAACATGGCGGAAGGGTTAAAGCTGTCCCCATGCTCCTCCTCCTCGCCGCCGCGCTGCTCTGGGTCGCCCTCCACGTGGGGGTGGCGGGCAGCGCGCTGCGCGCCGCCCTGGTGGCGCGCATCGGCGAGGCGGGGTTCCGCATCGGCTTCTCCCTCGTCTCGGTCGGCGCCATCACGCTGCTGGTGACGGCCTGGCAGAACGCGCCGCCCACGCCGCTGTGGATGCTGCCCCCCGAGGCACGGTGGGCGGTGGCCGCGCTGATGCTGCCGGCCTTCCTGCTCTTCGCCGGCAGCGTGCTCCAGCCCAACCCCACCAGCGTCGGCCAGCCGCTGGGCGGCGCGGTGCGGGGCGTGCAGCGCGTCACCCGCCACCCGATGCTGTGGAGTTTTTCGCTGTGGGCCGCCTTGCACCTGCTCGTCGCGGGCAGCCTGGAGGGGGCGCTGTTCTTCGGGGCCTTCCTCGCCACGTCGCTGCTGGGCATGCCGTCCATCGACGCCAAGCTGCGCGCGCGCGACCCGGCGGGCTTCGCGGCGCTGGCCGGGCAGACCTCCATCATCCCCTTCGCCGCCGGGGCGGTGCGGTGGGGCGAGATCCCCGCGCGGGTCTGGCTGGCGGGCCTCGCCGCCTGGGCGCTGACCGTGTGGCTGCACCCGGGCGCGCTGCTCCCCACTTGATCGCGGCGGCGCGGCGCGTCATTGCATCGCCGTCATTCGGGGGAAAGACACCATGCAGGAAGCCTTGACCGCGGCGGATGCCGGCGAGACGGCGCGCGCGCGCATCGCCAGGCTGGTGATGTCCGCGCCGTTCCAGCGGGTGGTGATCGCGCTCATCCTGCTCAACGCCGTCACGCTGGGGCTGGAGACGAGCGACTCCCTCATGGCGCGCTTCGGCCCCGCGCTGCTGGCGCTGGACGCGCTGCTGCTGTGGCTGTTCACGGCGGAGCTGGCGCTGCGGATCTACGCCTTCCGCGGGCGCTTCTTCCGCGACGCCTGGGGCATCTTCGACCTCGTCGTGGTGCTGATCGCCTGGATGCCGGCCTCGGGGCCGCTCGCCGTGCTGCGGGCGCTGCGGGTGCTGCGGGTGCTGCGGCTGATCTCGGTGGTGCCGTCCTTGCGCAACGTGGTGGAGGCGATGCTGAAGGCGCTGCCCGGCATGGGCTCCATCGTGCTGCTGATGATGCTGATCTTCTACGTCTTCGCGGTGATGGCGACGAAGCTGTACGGCGAGGTGATGGAGGAGCAGTTCGGCGACCTGGGCGCGAGCTTCTTCACGCTGTTCCAGCTGATGACGCTGGATGACTGGGCGAACATCGTGAAGCCGGCGATGGAGCACCAGCCCTGGTCCTGGCTGTTCTTCATGCCCTTCATCGTGGTCAGCACCTTCGTGGTGCTGAACCTGTTCATCGGCGTGATCGTGGAAAGCATCCAGACCCTGCGCGACGAGCGCCACGCCCCCGACCTGGCGGCCGAGGCGGCGGCCGAGAGCGCCGAGCGCGCGGAGCAGCGGCAGATCCTGCTGGAGCTCCAGGCGCTGCGGCGCGAGGTGGCGGCGCTGCGGGCTACCCCGCCACGGTGATGTTCGCGTCGCGCACCACGCGCTCCCACTTCGCCATCTCGGCGCGCATGAAGGCGGCGGCCGTCTCCGGCGTGGTGTCGGCGCGGGCCTCCATCGTCAGGTCCAGCATGCGGCGGCGCATGGCGTCGGCGCCCGTCACCGCGTTCACGGCGGCGTTGAGGCGCGTCACCACCTCGCCTGGCGTGCCGGCGGGGGCCAGGACCATGTGCCAGGTGTAGGCCTCGTAGCCGGGCAGGCCGGCTTCCTCGAAGGTCGGCACGTCGGGCAGCTGGGGCACGCGGCGGGCGGCGCTGATGGCCAACCCCCGCGTGGTGCCGCGCTGCACGCTCGCCACCCCGTCGGACGCCACGTTGAGCATCATGGCCAGCGAGCCGTTCAGCAGGTCCGGCGTGGCGGGCGCCGAGCCGCGATAGGGGATGTGGTTCACCCGCAGCCGCCCGGCCTGGTGCAGGAACAGCTCCGTCGCCAGGTGCACCGCGCCGCCCATGCCCGACGAGCCGTAGTTGAACCGCCCCGGATTGGCGCGGAACAGGGCGATCAGCTCGGCCAGGTTGCGCGCCGGCAGGTCGTTGTTGACCTGGAGCAGCATGGGCACGGTGCCCACCAGCGCCACCGGCATGAAGTCCGCCACCGGGTCGAAGGGCAGCTGCGCGAAGAGGGGGCGCAGCACGGCATGCGCGATGGTGGTGTAGAGGAAGGTGTGCCCGTCGCGCGCCTTGGCCACCGCCTCGGTGCCGACGACGACGCCGGCGCCGGTGCGGTTCTCCACCACCACGCGCTGCGGGAAGGCGGGGGAAAGCGCCTCGGCGACGAGGCGGGCGGCCACGTCGGTCGGCCCGCCGGCGGCGAAGGGGCAGACCAGGCGCAGCGGGCCGGAGGGCCATTGCTGCGCCATCGCCGGGGTGGCCGCGGCGAGGGGCAGCGCCGCGAGGGCGCGGCGGGTGAGCGTGGACATGGAGCCTCCTGCGTGTTCTTGGCGCGCATCATCGGCCCGGCGCGCGGCGCTTCGCCAGCCCTTTCCGGCACGCCCTGGCCGGAATCGGGGTGTTGCGCGAGCGGGCATGACCGGATTGCATCGGCGGATGGACCTGCGCCAGCTCACCACCTTCCTCCAGGTCGCCGAACTCGGCTCGCTATCGCGCGCCGCGGATCGGCTGCGGATCGCCCAGCCGGCGCTGTCGCGGCAGGTGCGGATGCTGGAGGAGGAGCTGCGCGTGCCGCTGTTCACCCGCCACGGCCGCGGCATGGTGCCCACCGAGGCGGGCGAGGCGCTGCGCCTGCGCGCCGCCGCCATCCTGCGCCAGGTGGAGGAGGCGCGCGAGGCGCTGATGCAGGAGGCGGGCGCGGTGCGCGGCCGCGTCACCTTCGGCCTGCCGCCCACGGTGGGCGCCGTGCTGTCCGCGCCGCTGGTGGAGCGCTTCCTGGCCGCGCACCCGCAGGTGACGCTGCGCATCGTGCAGGGGTTCAGCGGCTACCTGCGCGAATGGCTCCAGAACGGGGAGCTGGACGTGGCGGTGACCTATGCCGGGCCGGCCAATGCCGGCGTGCGGCAATCGCCGCTGCTGGTGGAGACGCTGTGCTTCGTCACCCCGCCGGGGCGCGGCATCGGCGTGCATGACGCCGTGCCCTTCGCCGAGGTGGCGGCGGAGAAGCTGGTCCTGCCCGGCCCGGCGCACGGGCTTCGCAAGCTGGTGCAGGCGGAGGCGGAAGCGCGCGGCCTGTCGCTGCACATCGGGGTGGAAGCGGACGACCTGCCGGTGCTGGTGGAGCTGGTGCGCCGGCGCCTGGGCTGCACCGTGCTGCCGCTGGCCGCGGTGCATGACGACGTGCGGGCCGGCCGCCTCTGCGCCGCGCCGATCATCGAGCCGCATTTGTCGCGCACGCTGGCGGTGGCGGAGCCGCTGGGGCGGCAGCCCTCCAACGCCGTGCTCCGCTTCGGCGAGGCGCTGCGCGAGGAGGTGGCGGCGATGGTGCGCGCCGGGAGCTGGAGCGGGCAGCTGTTGGGCGGCGATCGCGGCCGGGCATAGCTGAAAGGCCGGGATGGCATGCTACAGGCTCAGCAGCGCCGCATTGCCGCCGGCCGCGGCGGTGTTGGTGCTCACCGCGCGCTCGCGCAGCAGCATGTCGGGCGGGTAAAGGCCATCCGCGCCGGGGCGCAGCACGGGGCAGATCGGCCCCTCGCCGGCCGCCAGCTCGCGCAGCAGGGCCAGGAGCGCCGCGCCGTCGCCGTCGAACAGCACCGCGTCGGCCTGCCCGCCCACGCGCACCCGCGCGGCCAGCGCG
>JALHNW010000210.1 GCA_022843345.1 Rubritepida sp.
GGCCCGGCCCTGGGCGCCGGCGCCGATGCCCAGGTGGAAGGCCGGCGCGCGCTCGGCGAAGGCGGCGAAGTCCTCCGCGCCCATGGAGGGCTCGCCCTGCCGCACCACGTCGCCCAGCTGGGCGCGCACCGCGGCGACCGCGGGCTCCAGCACCGCATCGTCGTTGACCAGGGAGCCGATCATGCGGCGGTAGTCCAACGTCGCCTCCAGCCGCATGGCGGCGGCGGTGTGCTCCACCAGGCGGCGGATGGCGGCCTCCGCCACGTCGCGCGCCGGCGCGTGCAGGGTGCGCACGGTGCCCTTGAGGAAGGCGCGCTCGGGGATGATGTTGTGCGTGGTGCCGGCCTGGAGCATGCCGACGGTCACCACGCAGGGATGCAGCGGCCGCTGCTCGCGCGACACCACCGTCTGCAACTGCGTCACCAGGTGGGCGGCGCCCACCACCGGGTCCACCGCGGCGTAGGGGTGCGCGGCGTGGCCGGACTTCCCGCGCAGGGTGAGCGAGAATGTGTCGGAGGCCGCCAGCGAGGCGCCGCGCACGTAGGAGAAGCTGCCGACCGGCGCGTGCGGGTGGTTGTGGAAGCCGACCACCGCGTCCAGCCCGTCCGCCGCGCCCGCGGCGACCATGGCGGGGCCGCCTTCCAGCGTCTCCTCCGCCGGCTGGAAGATGAGGGTGACGCGGCCGGCCAGTTCGCCGCGCATCCCTTGCAGGATTTCGGCCACGCCCAGCAGGGTGGCGGTGTGGATGTCGTGCCCGCAGGCGTGCATCCGGCCCGGGGCCGTGCTGGCGAAGGGCAGGCCCGTTTCCTCGTGGATGGGCAGCGCGTCCATGTCCGCGCGGATGCCCAGGCTGCGGCCGGGGCGCGCGCCCTCGATCACGCCGACCACGCCGGTGCCGCCCACGCCGGTGCGGTGCGGGATGCCCAGCCGCGCCAGCTCGGCGGCGACGATGGCGGCGGTGCGGTGCTCCTCGAAGGCCAGCTCGGGATGGGCGTGCAGGTCGCGGCGGATGGCGACCAGCCGCGCCTCCTGCGCCGCGGCGGCGTCGCGGATCCGCGCGGCGGGGTCGTTCGGGATGGCGGCCATGGGCGGCTCCTGCTGCGCGGATTCGGCTACGTATCCTCCGGGCCGGATACCGCCGTGTCCAGCGCTTGCCGCGGGGCTGGCCCCATGCCAGAACATGGCAGGATTGCGACATCCGGGTGGGGGAGGAGGAAACAGTGACGACGCGCCGCGCCGCCCTGGCGATCCCTGCCCTGTTGTCCGCGCCCCAGGCCGCGCGGGCGCAGCGCTGGCCCTCGCAGCCGATCCGCCTCGTCGTGCCCTTCGCGCCGGGCGGAACGACCGACCTCATCGCCCGCCTGGTCGGCACGCCGCTGGGCGAGCGGCTGGGCCAGCCGGTGATCGTGGAGAACCGGCCCGGCGCGGGCGCCACGTTGGGCAGCCAGCTGGTGGCGCAGGCGGCACCCGACGGGCACACGCTGGTGCTGAGCAACATCGCTTCGCACGCCATCTCGCCCGCGCTGTACCCCAACCTGCGCTACGACGCCCTGCGCGACTTCACCCACCTGGCGCTGCTGACGCTCAACCCCTCCGTTGTGGTGGCCAACCCGCGCAGCGGGCCGGGAAGCATGGCGGAGCTGGCGGCGCGCCACCGCGAGCGGGCGCTGGACATGGCGAGCAGCGGGGCGGGCTCCTCCAACCACCTGCTGATCGTGCGCCTGGGGCAGCTGCTGGGGCGCGAGCTGAACCACGTCCCCTTCCGCGGCGCCGGCCCGGCGATGACGGCGGTGATCGGCGGGCAGGTGCCGCTGATGAGCGACAGCCTGCCGAGTGCCGCCAGCCACATCCGCCAGGGCAATGTGCGCGCGCTGGCGATGAGCAGCGAGGAGCGCCACCCCGCCTTCCCCGACGTGCCGACGCTGCGCGAGGGGGGCCTCGACCTCGTGACCTCCTCCTGGTTCGGGTTGTCCGGCCCCGCGCGCATGGCCGATGCGATCGTGGAACGCATCTCGGCGGAGGTGCTGGCGGTGCTGGCGCAAGGCGACGTGCAGGCGCGCTTCGCCGAGTTCGGCGGCACGGCGGGGCGCATGAGCGCGCGGGAATACGCGGGTTTCGTGGCGGCGGAGCTGGCGCGCTGGGGGCCGGTGGTTCGCGAATCTGGCGCGCAACCTGACTGAATTGTCATTTTTGACACGCAATGCGGCCGGTGCTTGGCAGATCGTAAGGAATGCCGGATGTTCCGGCGCGGTTTCGAAGGGATGGGCGGATGCAGCTCAAGATCAACACCAAGGACGTGGTATCGGGGATCTTCCTCGTGCTCGTCGCCCTGATCGGGCTTTACCTCAACCAGGACCACAACCTGGGCACGGCGCGGCGCATGGGGCCGGGCTACATGCCGATGCTGGTCTTCTGGATCCAGGTCGGGCTCGGGGCGGCCGTGGTGTTCTTCGGGCTGTTCAACGGCCCCGACCCGCTGGAGAAGTGGACGGGCCTGGACATGGGCGCCCTGGCGGCAGGCCTCGCCGTGGGCTGGATCGTCTGGAAAGTCGCGCCCTCCATCGCGCCGATCTTCGGGCAGACCTACTACGCGGTGGGCGTGGGCATCCTGGCGGGGATGCTGGTCATCTCCATCTCGCCCGGCTGGCGCCTCGTGGGGCTGATCAACGCCGCCATGGCGGTGTTCGGCCTGCTGCTGGACCAGGTGGGCTTCTTCGCCGCGCTGGCGGGCACCATCCTCGTCTCGGCCGCGGCCGAGCGCACGCAGACGCTGAAGGGCACCGCGGGGATGCTGGTGTTCCTGCTGGTGCTGTGCTGGTGGGTCTTCATCTACGAACTCGACATCCGCGTGAACCTGTGGCCGCAGTTCTGACGCTGCGATAGGACGGAAGCGACCATGGAACTCCTCCTCACCAACCTCGCGCACGGCTTCGGCGTCGCGCTGTCGTTGCAGAACGTCTCCTTCGCGCTGCTGGGCGCGCTGATCGGCACCGCCATCGGCGTGCTGCCGGGCATCGGGCCCGTGGCGACGATCTCCCTGCTGCTGCCCATCACCTTCGGGCTGCCGGCGACCACCGCCATCATCATGCTGGCGGGCATCTTCTACGGCGCGCAGTACGGCGGCTCGACCACGGCCATCCTGCTGAACCTGCCGGGCGAGGTGTCGTCGGTCGTCACCACGCTCGAGGGCTACAAGATGGCGCGCAACGGGCGCGCGGGGGCGGCGCTCGCCACCGCGGCGCTCGGCTCCTTCTTCGCGGGCTCCATCGCCACGGTCCTGGTCGCCGCATCGGGGCCGCTGCTGACGCAGGTGGCGCTGAGCTTCGGGCCGGCGGACTACTTCTCCCTCATGCTGCTGGGGCTCGTGATCGCCTGCGTGCTGGCGCAGGGCTCCATCATCAAGGCCATCGGCATGGTGGTGCTGGGCGTCGCACTCGGCCTGGTGGGCACCGACGTGCAGACCGGCCAGCAGCGCTTCACCTTCGGCATCCCCGAATTGTCCGACGGCATCGGCTTCGTGCCGATCGCCATGGGCATGTTCGGCATCGCCGAGATCGTGCTGAACCTGGAGCGCCCGGAGGCGCGCGAGGTGATGAAGACCAAGGTCGGCAACCTGTGGCTGACCAAGGAGGAGTTCCGCCGGGCCACGCCCGCGGTGCTGCGCGGCACGGTCGTCGGCTCTTTCCTCGGCATCCTGCCGGGCGGCGGCGCCAGCCTCGCGGCCTTCGGCTCCTACATGATGGAGCGCAAGATGTCGGCCGGGCGCGCCCAGTTCGGCAACGGCGCCATCGAGGGCGTCGCCGGCCCGGAGGCGGCCAACAACGCGGCCGCGCAGACCTCCTTCATCCCGCTGCTGACGCTGGGCATCCCGTCCAACGCCGTGATGGCGCTGATGGTGGGCGCGCTGATCATCCAGGGCATCCAGCCGGGGCCGCGCATGGTGGAGGCGCAGCCCGACCTGTTCTGGGGCCTCATCGCGAGCATGTGGATCGGCAACCTGATGCTGCTGGTCATCAACCTGCCGATGATCGGCATGTGGGTGAAGCTGCTCCAGGTGCCCTACCGCTTCCTGTACCCGTCCATCCTCGTCTTCTGCTGCATCGGCGTGTACTCGCTGAACAACAACGTGTTCGACGTGTACATGACCATCCTGTTCAGCGTGTTCGGCTACTTCTGCTCGAAGCTGAAGCTGGAGCCGGCGCCGCTGCTGATCGGCTTCGTGCTCGGCCCGATGATGGAGGAGCACCTGCGCCGCGCCATGTTGCTGAGCCGCGGCGACGCCATGGTGTTCCTGCAGCGCCCGATCAGCGCGACCATGCTGGGCATCGCCTTCGCCGCCCTGGCGCTGATGATGCTGCCCAACATCCGCAAGGGGAAGGACAAGGCGCTGGCCGAATAGGGCCGGCCCATCCTGCCACGCACCAGGGGGCGCCGCGGGGAATCGCGGCGCCCCTTTCGCGTCTAAGCCGGGAATCCCGCCGGCAGCGCGCCGTCCAGGCGGAAGCGCTCCTCCCCTCCCCCCGCCGCCAGCGCCGCCTCCAGCCCCCCCGCCCCGCCGAACTGGAAGCCGAGCTGCGTGGCGTAGGCCAGGCACGCCAGGCGGCGTGCCGCGGCGTCGCCCGCCACGGCCAGGGCGGGCAGGTG
>JALHNW010000211.1 GCA_022843345.1 Rubritepida sp.
GCCGCCTCGCCCATGCCGCCCTCCAGCGCCGCCGCCGCCGCGGCCAGCCCCGCCGGGTCAGCCGGGCGTTCCAGGATGGCGCGGTACACCGCATCCGCCCGCGCCGCCGCGTGGCCGGCATCCATCACCCAGGCGCCGTCGGCGAAGCGCAGCTGCTCCACGCCGTCGAAGGTGTCGTCGCCGTCGGGGGCCAGGATGCGGTTGAAGGCGAAGTCCACCGGCGCCTCGGCGCGCAGCCAGCCCTGCACCGCCAGGTCGTGCCCCGCGCCGCCCAGCAGCAGGTCCGTCCCCGCCCCGCCGGAGAGAAGGTCGTCGCCCGCGCCGCCGTCGAGCCGGTCGTCGCCGGCGCCGCCGAAGAGGGCGTCCCGGTCGGCGCGTCCGGCCACGGCGCGGCCCAGCGGCGCCAGCACGTCGGCGCGCAGGGCGTCCAGCGCCGCATCCCACTGCCAGATGACGCCGAAGGACATGCCGTCCGCCGGCGTGCCCCAAATGGCCTGCGCCTGCGCGCGGTCATGGGCGGTGGGGCCGAAGCCCAGGAAGGCGCCCAGGTTCAGCAGGCTGTCGGCATCCGGGGCGGGGGCCAGGCCCAGCAGCCGGCCCGTGGCCTGCGCCATCTCCAGCGGCGTCATGCCCGCGGCGAAGGTGAGCTGCGCGCCGCGCGGCACCGCGGCGAAGGCCACGCCGCTGACGACGTCCCACACCGCCATGGCGTCGCGCGCCGCCTGGGCCTCGAGGGGCGAGAGCCCGTCCAGCGTGTAGGTGACGAGGCCGGGGCGGGGCGGCGGGGTGCGCGGGATGGACATGCCCGTCCAGCCTATTCACCCCGCGTTAAGGAATCAACCAAAAACCAGACAATGTCTCATTTCATGGGAAGTCACCCGCCCGGCTGGAACCCTTCCTGCCCGCGCGTCGCCCAGCCCGTCGTGCGCCGCTCGATCCATTCCGCGATCCAGTAGAGCGCCACGCCCATGATCCCGGTCACGATCAGCCCGGCGAAGACCAGCGGCACGTCGAAGCGGCTGCTGGCCACCATCATCAGCCGCCCGATCCCCGCGTTCGGCGCCACGCTTTCCGCGATGATCGAGCCCACGAAGGCCACCGTGATGGCGATCTTCAGCGACGCGAAGAAATACGGCATCGCGCGCGGGATGCCGACCTTGCGGATGATGTCCAGCGGCCGCGCGCCGAGCGCGCGCAGCACGTCGCGCAACTCCGGCTCCACGGTGGCGATGCCGGTCGCCACGTTCACCACGATCGGGAAGAAGGAGATGAGGAAGGCCGTGATCACCGCCGGCCACATCCCGATGCCGAACCACACGATCAGCACCGGCACCACCGCCACCTTGGGGATGGAGTTGAAGGCGATCAGCAGCGGGTAGAGCCCGCGGTACACCATGGAGGAAGAGCCGATCGCCACCCCGAGCGCCAGGCCGAAGACGATGGCCATGCCGAAGCCGATCAGCGTGGTGCCCAGCGTCACCAGGCTGTCCTGCATCAGCGGCTTCCACCACTTCACCGCCGCCTGCAGCACCGCCGTGGGCGCGGGCAGGATGAAGGGCGAGACGCCGAACACCACCACCGCCAGCTCCCACACCAGGAAGGCGGCGCCGATGACGATCCAGGGCAGCCAGCGCTGGAGCGTCTGGCGGCGGCGCGCGCGCGCAATCAGCACGGCGGCGCGGTCGGCCTCGATCTCAGGCATCCACCGTCTCCCCGGTGCGGGCCTGGTGGATCAGGCCGCGCAGCTCCGCCACCACGGCGTTGAAGGCGCCGTCATAGGTCGTCTCGATCCGCCGCGGGCGGGGGATGTCGATGTGCCGCTCGGCGATGATGCGGCCCGGGCGGGCGCTCATCACCAGCACGCGGTCGGCCAGGTACACCGCCTCGCGCAGGTCGTGCGTCACCAGGATCACGGTGGGCTTCCTCGCCAGCCAGACGTCCTGGAGCACGGCCCACAAATCCTCGCGCGTGAAGACGTCGAGCGCGCTGAACGGCTCGTCCAGCATCAGCAGGGGCGGCTCGTGGATCAGCGCGCGGCACATGGAGGTGCGCTGCTGCATCCCGCCCGAAAGCTGGTGCGGCTGCTTCTGCCCGAACCCCTCCAGCCCCACCAGCTTCAGCAGCGCCTCGGCCTTGGCCTCATATTGCTTGCGCTCGGCGGACAGGCGCTTGCGGTGGGCCGGCACCACCTCCAGCGGCAGCATCACGTTGTCCAGGATGTTGCGCCACGGCAGCAGGGTGGGGTTCTGGAACGCCATGCCCACCAGCGGGATGGGGCCGTTCACCTCCTCGCCCGCCACCACCACGCCGCCCTGCGAGGCGGGCCACAGGCCGGAGACGAGGCGCATCAGCGTGGACTTGCCGCAGCCCGAGGGGCCGACGACGGCGACGAACTCGCCCTCCGCCACGTCCAGCGAGCAGCCCTGGAGCGCCAACGTGCCCTCCGCGCCGCCGTAGCGCATGGCGACGCGGTCGATCTCGACGAAGGGGCGGCGCGCCATCAGATGCGGCGATCGGCCGCGGGCGGCAGGAAGGAGGCGTCGTAGATCTGCGCCGCCTGCACGCGCGGCGGCAGGTTGTAGGCCTCCTCCACCGCCGTGACGCCGCGCTGGAGGCGCGCCATGTCCACGTTGGAGATGCCGTTGGCCCGGACGTTGTCCGTCATGATGACGCGGGCGAGGTTCATCCGGTGGCGCTCCGTCTCCAGCGCCACGTCGGTCAGCGGGTCCGCCTGGCGCAGCGTCGCCATCATCCCGGCCTCGTCGCGCAGCGTCTCGCGGAAGCCGCGCACCAGGGCGGCGGTCGCGCGGCGCACCGCCTCCGGGTTCGCCTGGATGAAGCGGCGCGTGGTGAGGATGGCGCCGCCGAACAGGTCCAGCCCGTGGTCGTAGTACATCATCACCCGCTGCTGCGGGTGGTCCAGCCCGATGCCCTTCAGCGCCAGCGCGGAGGTGGTGACGAAGCCCGTCACGCCGTCCGCCTCGCGGCGCACCAGCATCGGCTCGCGCAGGGCGGGCGAGACGGAGATGAAGTTGACCTTCGACGCGTCCACGCCCGCGGCCTTGGCGAAGGCGGGGAAGAGCTGACGCCCGGCGTCGAACTCCGGCGCGGCCAGGCGCCGCCCCTCCAGGTCCTTGGGCGCGCGCACCGGCCCGTCGGCGCGCACGATGGCACACAGGGGCGAGCGGTCATGCAGGATCGCCACCGCCACCAGCCCCGAATCCGGGTTCTGCGCCAGGAAGCGGATGGCGGGGTTGAGGTCGGCGTAGCCCATGTCGTGCGTGCCCGAGGCCAGCGCCGGCGGCACGGCGCCCGAGCCCTGGCCGGGGCTGACCACCGCGTCCACGCCCGCGTCGAGGAAGAACCCCTTCTCGCGCGCCACCACGGCGAAGGCGTTCGGCGCCTGGAAGGCCCAGTCGAGCTGGATGCGAACGCGCGGGTTGCCCTGCGCGCGCAGCACGCCAGGGGCGGCGAGGGGGGCGGCGAGCAGGGCAGGGCTGGCGAGCAGGATGCGGCGGGACACGGACATGGCGGGGGGTTCTCTCCGGGCGGGCGTTCGGCCCAGCATTCCCGAGGGAGCGCCCCCCGCGCAAGCGCGGGCTTCCCCGCATTTCCCCCGCGGGCCCGCGGAACTGCCCAAGCCCTGGGCAAGCCGCCCGTCCCGCGCCATGCTCGCGGGCGAATCACGGATGAGGAGTGCCCTCCATGCCGCCTGTCCCCGATGTCGCGCCGTCCCAGGCCTTCCAGGCGCTCCAGGACGACCCCCAGGCGGTGCTGGTGGACGTTCGCACGGACGCCGAGTGGAACTTCGTCGGCCTGCCCGACCTCGCCGCCCTGGGCAAGCAGGTGGTGCTGATCCCCTGGCAGGTCTTCCCCTCCATGCAGGTGAACGACCACTTCGCCGAGCACCTGCGCCGCGCCGGCGTCACGGCCGAGAGCAAGGTGTACTACCTCTGCCGCTCGGGCGCGCGTTCGCTGGCGGCGGGGCAGGCGGCGCAGATGGCCGGCTTCCCGCACGCCTTCAACGTGGCCGACGGCTTCGAGGGGCCGGTGGACGCCCACGGCCACCGCGGCACGGTCAGCGGCTGGAAGGCCGAGGGCCTGCCCTGGCGGCAGCGGTGAGCCCGCTCCCGCTGCGCGCGGACTTCCTGTTCCGCCTGGCGCTGGAGGTCGGCCCGCCGCAGATGCAGGCGGGCGCCTTGCGCGTCGTCCCCGTCACCGGCGGGCGCTTCGACGGGCCGGGCCTGCGCGGCCACGTCGTGCCCGGCACCAGCGCCGACTGGCTGCGCGTGGAGGCCGACGGCACCGCGCACATGGACGTGCGCCTGGTGCTGCGCACGGAGGCGGGCGAGGAGCTGTTCATGCAGTATTCCGGCATCCGCCACGGCCCGCCGGAGGTGCTGGCCCGGCTGGGCCGCGGCGAGGCGGTGGATGCGGCCGAGTACTACTTCCGCATCGCCATCCGCTTCGAGACGGCGGCACCCGGCCTGCTGCACCTCAACCGCGCCCTGGCGGTGGGCGTGGGCCAGCGGCCGCCGGCCGGGCCGACCTACGACGTGCACCTGGTCCTGTGACGGGCGACCCGCTGGCCGCCTGGTACGCCGCGCTGCGGGCGG
>JALHNW010000212.1 GCA_022843345.1 Rubritepida sp.
CGCGGGCGCGGCCTCCGCCGGCTCGGCGCGGGGCGCGCGGGCGGCCGCCACGCGCAGCTCCACCCCGCGCAGGGGCGGGATCTCGGCCGTCACCAGCGCCTTCAGCCGGTCGCCGTAGTGGTCGCGCACCCAGTCGCGCAGGAAGCGGGTGGGCAGGGTGACGATGGCCGCGTCGTCCTCCAGCCCGGTCAGCGTCATCTGGCGCAGCCAGGTGCGGTACTCGACGTCGCCGACCTCCTGGCGCAGCCGGGCGCGGACGCGGGCCCAGCCGGTGGCCATGTCCCCCGCCGGGGAAAGCCCCTCGGCCCCGCTGCGGGGCAGGTGTTCCGGCGCTGTCTCCATTCCGCGTGCCCCTGTCCCCGACAGCCCCGGCCAAGGCGCATCCGCCCGGCCCCGTGATGACCCGATGCTAACCCGGGCGGGTGCGAAAACCCACCCTCGCCGCAGGCGCGCGGCGCCGAGACTTCCGCCCTGTGGCAAACAAAACGCGCCCATAATGGGTTGCCATGCGCGCAAGGAAAATCACCGGGAAGGCGGACCCTTCCCGGTGACTTCACCCTCGGAACTGGAAGACTTGCCTGGACTCAGGCCGTCTTGGGCGCGATCGCCTTGATGCGCGCGGACAGGCGCGAAAGCTTGCGGGCCACCGTGTTGCGGTGCAGGACGCCCTTGGTCACGGCGCGCTGCATCTCGGGGGCTGCGGCCTGGAAGGCGGCCTGCGCCTCCTCCTTGGTGCCGGCCGCCAGCGCGAGCTCGACCTTGCGCATGAAGGTGCGCACGCGCGAACGGCGCATGCGGTTGCGCTCGGTGCGCTTCTCGGTCTGGCGGATGCGCTTGCGCGCGGAGGCATTGTTGGCCATGGGCGGTCGGAACTGCTTCTGAACAAGGGTGCAGCGGCGGACCAGGGCCCCCCGCGGGAAGGCGGTTCCTTAGGCCCCCGCCCCGCCCGCGTCAAGCTTCAACACCCGGTGACGCCCGCGTCAACGCTGCGCGAAGGCCGGCTTGCGCTTCTCGGCGAAGGCGGACATGCCTTCCTTCTGGTCCGCGGTGGCGAAGAGCGCGTAGAACACGCCCCGCTCGTAGCGCACGCCTTCGCGCAGCGTCGTCTCGAAGGCCACGTTCACCGCCTGCTTGGCCACCTGCACCGAGGGGCCGGACAGCTGGCCGATCTTCTCCGCCACCTTCATGGCTTCCGCCATCAGCGCGTCCGCCGGCACCACGCGGGCCACCAGGCCGGCGCGCTCGGCCTCGGCCGCGTCCATCATGCGGCCCGTGAGCACCAGGTCCATCGCCTTGGCCTTGCCCACCGCGCGCGTCAGCCGCTGCGTGCCGCCGGCGCCGGGGATGATGCCCAGGTTGATCTCGGGCTGGCCGAACTTCGCCGTGTCGGCGGCGATGATCATGTCGCACATCATCGCCAGCTCGCAGCCGCCGCCCAGCGCGAAGCCGGACACGGCGGCGATCACCGGCTTGCGGGTGGTCGTCACCGCCTCCCACTTGCCGATGAAGTCCTCGGCCAGCACGGCGGGGTAGGTGCGGTCCTTCATCTCCTTGATGTCGGCGCCGGCCGCGAAGGCCTTCTCGCTGCCGGTGATGACGATGGCCGCGATGGCGTCGTCCGCGTCGAAGCCGGCCAGCGCGGTGCTGATCTCGCCCATCATCGCGTCGCACAGCGCGTTCAGCGCCTGAGGCCGGTTGAGGCGGATGAGGCCGGTGCGCCCCTGGGTCTCGGTGACGATCATCTCGAAGGCCATGGGCGCTTTCCTCAGCGTTGCGTGTGCGGGCAATAGAAGGTCGAGCGGCCGCTTTGCACAAGCCGCAGCACGCCGGGGCAGGCGGGCTCGCCCGGGCAGGCCGCGCAGCGCGCCCCCTCGCGCGCATAGACGTCGAAGCGGTCCTGGAAGAAGCCCAGCTCGCCATCCGCGCGCACGTAGTCGCGCAGAGAGGAGCCGCCGGCGGCGATGGCGTCGGCCAGCACGCCCTTGATGGCGGGCACGAGCCGCGCCGCCTCCGCCGCCGTGACGGAGGCGGCCAGCCGGGTGGGGGCGATGCCCGCGCGGAACAGCGCCTCGCAGACGTAGATGTTGCCCAGGCCCGCCACCACGCCCTGGTCCAGCAGCGCGGCCTTCACGGGGGTCCGCTTGCCAGCCAGCGCGGCGGCCAGCGCCGGGGCGTCGAAGGCGTCGTCCAGCGGCTCCGGCCCCAGGGCGCGCAGCAGGCGGTGGCCGTCCTCCACGCCGCGCGCCACCAGGTCCAGGCTGCCGAAGCGGCGGGGGTCCACGAAGCCGACGCGCCAGCCGTGGTCCGTTTCCAGCACCACGTGCTCGTGCATCTCGCCGGTGGCGCCGCGCGCGTCGCTGGCCGCGCCCTGCGGGCCCAGCGACGGAACGGGCGCCGCGTCCTCGCGCCGCGCCACCATCCGCCCGCTCATGCCCAGGTGGACCAGCAGGGTGTCCCGCCCTTCCAGCCGCATCAGCATGTACTTGCCGCGGCGGCGGAAGCCCTCCACCCGCGCGCCCGTCAGCACCTGGCGCAGCGCGGGCGGGAAGGGCCAGCGCAGCCCCTCGCGCCGCGTCTCGGCCGCCGTGATGCGCGCGCCCGTCAGCACCGCGTCCAGCCCGCGCATCACCGTCTCGACCTCGGGCAGCTCGGGCAATGGCGTTCTCCTTCCGGGCCCATGTCGCGCGCCGCCCCGCGGGTGGCAAGCGCCGCCCCGGCGTGGCAGGATGGCCGCGCATGAGCACCGAGACCGATTTCGGCTTCCGCCAGGTTCCCGCCGCCGAGAAGGCCACCCTGGTCCGCCGCGTCTTCGACAGCGTGGCCCCGCGCTACGACCTGATGAACGACGCCATGTCGCTGGGCATCCACCGGCTGTGGAAGCGCATCCTCCTCAACGCCGTGGCCCCCCGCGCGGGCGAGGTGCTGCTCGACCTCGCTGGCGGCACGGGCGACATCTCCTTCCTCGCGCTCCGGCGCGGCGCCGGGCAGGTCATCTGCTCGGACATCAACCACGAGATGCTGCGCGTGGGCCAGGACCGCGCGGCCGAGCGCGGCCTGGTGCGCGGCCTGTCCTTCCTCTGCGCGGATGCCGAGCGCCTGCCGCTGCCCGCGGACAGCGTGCACAAGATCACCATGGCCTTCGGCCTGCGCAACTGCACGGACAAGGCCGCCGTGCTGCGCGAGATGCGGCGCGTCCTCAAGCCCGGCGGGCGGGCGCATGTGCTGGAGTTCTCGCGCCTGGAGATCGGCGCGCTGGTGCCGCTCTACGACGCCTGGAGCTTCAAGGTGCTGCCGCGCCTGGGCAGCCGCATCGCCGGCGACGCCGAGAGCTACGAATACCTGGCCGAAAGCATCCGCACCTTCCCCGACCAGGAGGCGCTGGCGGCCATGATGCGCGAGGCGGGGCTGGAGCGCGTGGCGCACCGCAACCTGTCCGGCGGCATCGTGGCCCTTCACACCGGATGGAAGCTGTAATGCCACACCAGGAACTCCAGCGCCGCATCGAGGCATCCTTCGCCCAGCAGGGCCTGATGCGCGTGATCGAGGCGCGCATCGCCGAGGCACGCCCCGGCCGCTGCACCATCGAGGCGCCCTTCCGCAAGACGCTGACGCAGCAGCACGGCTTCCTGCACGCGGGCGTGCTGACGACGCTGGCCGACAACGCCTGCGGCTACGCCGCGCTGTCCCTGCTGCCGCCTGGGCAGGAGGTGCTGACGGCCGAGCTGAAGGTGAACTTCCTGCGCCCCGCCCGCGGCGTGCTGGCCATCGCCCGCGCCGAGGTGCTCAAGCCCGGCCGCACGCTCACCGTGGCCCGCGCCGAGGTGTGGATGCGCTCGGAGGACGGCACCGAGACGCTGTGCGCCGCCATGCAGGCGACGCTGGTTCCCAGCGTCACCATTTGATCATGTGCCCTCAAGCGCCGGGCGCGGCCTCCGGCCGCTTGGCTTCCGCGCCGCCGCGGGCGCGCCGGCTGGACGGTCGGTCTGGGCGCGCCGCCCGCCTTGCGGGCGGATTCGTGTTGGGCGCGCGGCGTCTTGCGGCGCTGCGTGACCGCACGCTGGTCGGCGGCGACGTCGTGCTTCCCTGTGGAAGCGCCGCGGGTGCGCCGTCTGCGGCGAGGCCGGGCTTCGCGTCGGATGTCATGTCCCGCCTCTGCTCGGCTGGGCCATGCCCCTGACCGGCAAGGCCGCGCTGGCGGGCGTCATCGGCTGGCCCGTCGCCCATTCCCGCTCCCCGCAACTGCACGGCCACTGGATCGCGCGCCACGGGCTGGACGCCGCCTACGTCCCGCTGGCGGTGCGCCCCGACGCCTTCGCCACCGCCATCCACGGGCTGCGCGCCGCCGGCTTCCGCGGCTGCAACGTCACCCTGCCGCACAAGGAAGCCGCCTTCGCCATCTGCGACGCCGTGACGGAGCGCGCCCGCCGCGCCGGCTCGGTCAACACGCTGGTCTTCACGGACGCCGCCATCACCGGGGACTGCACGGACGGCTTCGGCTTCCTGTCCTCGCTGGAGGGGCACGACGTCGCCGCCGGCCCCGCCGTGGTGCTGGGCGCAGGCGGCGCGGCGCGGGCCATCGCCGCCGCGCTGCTCGATGCCGGC
>JALHNW010000213.1 GCA_022843345.1 Rubritepida sp.
CCGCGCGCGGCGCGACGTTGCGAGGCCGGCGATGCCGACGAGCAGCAGGCCGAGCGCGGCAGGGCCGGGCACGCCGGTCGGCGGGTCCACCCGGCCGGTGAAGGCGAAGGCGTTGCCCCAGATCACGTCGTTGTCGCCGTTGCCGATGTAGAAGTTCTGCATGAAGTTGGTGTCGGCGAAGAAGAAGGCGCGGCCGGTGACGTTCAGCGTGACGATCACCGGGTTGTTGTCCACCCCTTCCCACACCACTGTCCCGCCCGCCGGCAGGGGGGTGGCGAAGGCGCCGGTCGCGGCCGGCGCGTAGGTCGTGGCTGTGCCGAAAGGCCCGGTGACGATGGGGCTGGAGGGCGTGGTCGCGTTCGGCTTCACCTCGCGGTCGCCGCCGAGGCCGGCCAGGCCGAAGGCATTGGAAACCTCCTCCCAGCTGGGCCCGAAGCAGCAGACGCGCTCGGTGCCGACGGCGACCAGCCCCCCGCCGGCGGCGACGTAGTCCGTGATGGCCGTCACCTGCGCCGCCGTGAAGGCGTCCCTCGCCAGCCCGACATAGAGGATGTCGATGCCCGTGAGGTTGGAGGCCGAGAAGGAGACCGCGGAGACGCTCGTGATCGTGGCGCCCGCGCCCGTCAGGATGCCCGACGCGGTGGTCATGTTGGAGGCGGTGAGGCTGCTCTCGCTGATGCCGGTGATATTCAGGATGTCCACCCCGGTGAGGATGGCCGCACGCGCCGGCAGCGTGCTGGCCAGGGCGGCGATGACGGCCGCGGCTGCCATCCCCTTGCGTAGGTTTCGAAGGATCATGGTCTGGTTCCCTTGATGTGCCCACCCCAGCGCCGCTGTCGCAGCAATTAACGTGCCAAAGAATATTATCCTTCGCGATGAACCTCTTGCGCAACGCGGGCCTTCGATCGGGGCGCCGGGTGTAAAGGCCGCCGACACATGGAACCTGATCGCAGGCAGCCGGTGCCCGCGCTGCCGGGGCATGCATGGGGCCGCCCCTACGCCACCGGGAAGTCCGGCTTCGGCAGGTTCAGGTACGCCTCGCGCAGCGCGCCCGCCCAGCCGTCGCGGATCACCCGGTAATACGGGTCCTCGTCGGTGATGCGCCGGCGGATGCCGATGTGCAGCGCGTCGCGCCGGATCACGGCGAGGTCCAGCGGCAGGCCCACCGACAGGTTCGAGCGGATCGTGCTGTCCATGGAGATCAGCGTCAGCGCCACGCCTTCCTGGAGCGAGGTGCGCATGTTCAGCACGCGGTCCAGGATGGGCTTGCCGTACTTGTGCTCGCCGATCTGCAGGAAGGGCGTGTCGGCCGTCGCCTCGATGAAGTTGCCGGCCGAATAGACCAGGTACAGCTTGGGCGGCCCGCCGGCGATCTGCCCGCCCAGCAGGATGGAGGCCTCGAAGCTCAGCCCCTGCGCCAGCAGGGCGGCGCCGTCCATCTGCTGCACCTGGCGCACGGCCGCACCCACCAGCTGGGCCGCCCGGAACATGCTGGGCACCGTGTCCAGCCGGTGCTGCGCGCCTTCCAGCCGCACGCCCTGCTGGAGCAGGTTCCACACCGTCTGCGTCACCGCCAGGTTGCCGGCGGTCATCAGCACCAGCGCGCGCTCGCCCGGCACCTCGGCCACGTGCATCTTCGAGAAGGAGGAGATGTTGTCCAGCCCGGCATTGGTGCGCGTGTCGGAGAGCATGACGATGCCTTCCTCCACGCAGAGCCCCACGCAATAGGTCATCGCCTCACTCCCCGCGGATGTAGAAATCCTCGATCGCCCCGCCCAGCTCCGCGGTGCGGCCGATCATGCGCGTCAGCCATTCGTGCAGCCCGCCCTCCATGATGTCGGGCAGGCGGCCGTAGCGCAGGGCGGCGGTGATCTCGCCCGACAGGCGGTGGCATTCGCCGCGCCGCCCGCCCTGCCCGGCGGCGATCGCGTCCAGCGCCTCCAGCACGCGGGCGTGGCAGGCCATGAGCGAGCGCGGCAGCTCGGGCCGCAGGATCAGCAGCTCGGCGATCTTCGCCGGGTCCAGCCGGTCGCGGTACACCCAGTGGTAGGAGCGCAGCGCGGAGGCCGATTGCAGGATGGCCTGCCACTGCGCGTATTCCGCCGTGCCGGGGGTGGCGTTGCCCAGCAGGTCGTGCCGCACGTCCAGCAGGCGGGCGGTGTTGTCCGCACGCTCCAGCGCCGTGCCCAGGCGCAGGAACAGCCACGCCTCGCCGCGCAGCATCGTGTCCTGCGCGGCGCCGCTGAACAGCAGCACGCGCTCGCGCACGCGGTCTATGAAGCCGGGCAGGCGCTCGCCCTGAAATTCCTCGTCGGACACGTTGCGCAGCTGCGACCAGCTCTCGTTCAGCGCGGACCACATGTCCACCGTTAGCGCCGTGCGGACCTGCCGCCCGTTGGAGCGCGCGGCGGCGAAGCAGGACAGGATGCCCGAGGGGTTGGACGGGTCGCGCACCAGGTAGTCCACCGCCGCCTCCGGCGTCACCGCGCCGTGCGTCCCGGTGAAGCCGGGCAGGCAGCCGCAGGCCACCAGCAGGCGCTCCCATTCCTCGCCCGTGCCCAGCCCGTCCATGCGCCAGGCGACGTTGAGGCCGCGGGCGACATTGGCCGCGCGCTCGGTGTAGCGGCCGAGCCAGAACAGGCTGTCGGCGGTGCGGCTCAGCATGAGACGAAGCCCTGCGACTGGGACTGGCCCTGGGATTGGGCCGACGGCGCGTCGTCCAGCACCCAGGTGTCCTTCGTGCCGCCGCCCTGAGAGGAGTTCACCACCAGCGAGCCCTCGCGCAGCGCCACCCGCGTCAGCCCGCCGGGGACGATGCGCACGCTGTCCTTCGTGCTGAGGATGAAGGGCCGCAGGTCCACGTGGCGCGGGGCGATGCCCGCCTCCACCAGCGTCGGCACGGTGGACAGCGCCAGCGTGGGCTGGGCGATGTAGTGCGCGGGCTGAGCGAGGATGCGGTCGCGGAACTCCTCGCGCTGCGCCGCCGTCGCGTGCGGGCCGATCAGCATGCCGTAGCCGCCGGAGCCCTGGGCCAGCTTCACCACCAGCGTGTCGAGGTTCGCCAGCACGTGCGCGCGCTCCTCCTCGCGCTCGCACAGGAAGGTGGGCACGTTGTTCAGCAGCGGCTCCTCGCCCAGGAAGAAGCGGATCATCTCGGGCACGTAGGGGTAGACGGCCTTGTCGTCGGCGATGCCGCAGCCCGGCGCGTTGGCCAGCGCCACGTTGCCGGCGCGGTAGGCGCGCATCAGGCCGGGCACGCCCAGCATGGAATCGGGGTTGAACACCTCCGGGTCCAGGTAGTCGTCGTCTATGCGGCGGTAGATGACGTCCACGCGCTTGGGGCCGGCGGTGGTGCGCATCATCACGACGTCGTTCTCGACGAAGAGGTCGGCGCCCTCCACCACCTCCACGCCCATCTCGTCGGCCAGGAAGCAATGCTCGTAGTAGGCGCTGTTGAAGTGGCCGGGCGTGAGGATCACCACCGTGGGCTCCGGCCCCGCCTTCGGGGGGGCGGCGGCCTTCAGTGTCGCCAGCAGCTCCTCCGGGTAGCGGTTCACGGGGGCGATGCGGTGGGCGGCGAAGAGGCGCGGGAAGAGGCGCAGCATCGCCTCCCGGTTCTCCAGCATGTAGGACACGCCGCTCGGCGTGCGGCAATTGTCCTCCAGCACGTAGAACTCGTCCGGGCCGGTGCGGACCAGGTCTATGCCCGCGATGTGGGTGTAGACGCCGCCCGGTGGCGCGAAGCCCTGCATCTCGGGCCGGAACTGCTCGTTGCCCGTCACCAGGGCGGCGGGGATGCGGCCGGCCTTCAGGATCTCCTGCGGCCCGTAGGCGTCGGCCAGGAAGGCGTTGAGCGCGCGCACGCGCTGGGACAGGCCGGCGGCCAGGCGCTCCCACTCGGCGCGGGCCAGGATGCGGGGGATGATGTCGAAGGGGATCAGCCGCTCGGGGTCCCCGCCCTCGCCATAGACGGCGAAGGTGATGCCGACCTTGCGGAACAGGTACTCCGCCTCGGCGCGCTTGGCGGCGAGCGCCTCGGGCGGCGTCGCCTCCAGCCAGCGCGCGATCTCGGCATAGGCGGCGCGGAGCTGCGGCCCCTCCCCCATCTCGTCGAATGCGGATCCCATCGCGGCTCCCTGGCAATGCCGTGCGTTGCCGCCGATTGCAGCCCGCCCGGCCCGCCATGTCCAGCGCCGCGGCTTGCGCCATCGGCGGGGCCGGTGTCGGATCGGCGGCGCAACTGCCCAGGGGGGATGCAGGGTGAACGGTGCGGAAGCGATCGCGGCGCAGTTCGGACGCGCTGGGATGCCGGCGATCTTCGGCGTGCCGGGCGGGGGCTCGTCGCTCGACCTCATCGCCGCGGCGAAGGCGCGCGGCATCCCCTTCCACCTGTCGCGCACCGAGGCCGGGGCCGGCATCATGGCGCTGACGATGGCGGAGCTGACGCAGCGCCCGGTAGGGGTGCTGGTGACGCGCGGCCCCGGCGTCTCGGCCGCCGCCAACGGCCTGGCGAATGCGAGCCTGGAGCGAGCGCCGGTCGTGCTGGTGGCCGACGCGATGGTCGAGGCGGAGCGCGGATTCGCCACGCACCAGTGGTTCGAC
>JALHNW010000214.1 GCA_022843345.1 Rubritepida sp.
GCGACGGCCAACCGCTGCGGCAATGCGGTGATCAATCGGCACCGGGCGCCGGCATCCCGTTTCCAGCGCTTCCTCGCCGGGGTGCCGAACACCCGCGCGGCGGCGTTCCGGCAGTCGGCCACCGAGGTCGGCGTGGAGGGGCTGATCACCATCGCCACCTCCACCACCACCGCGGCCTTCATGGCGGACTTCTGCTTCAACGGGCTGACGGACCTGACGCCGACCGATCGGGCGGTGACGCTGGCGGCAAACCGTGGCCTGGGCTGGATGCTCGACACCTCGCAGGCGAAGGAGTTCGCGTTGGCGCACTGGCTGACGAGCGGTGCCTCGGGCGGGCGGCTCTTCGTGCGGGTGTTCGATGGGGCGGGGAATGTCCGCGAGGACATCCCTGGCGATGTGCTGGCTTCGATCACCACCATGCAGTGGAACGGGCCGGCCAAGGGCTGGAACGCCGGCGCGCCGATGGATGATGCGAACTTCAATCGCCGGCAGACCATCCGCGTCGGCGCGTCGGTAGCCTATGCGCAGGTGGGGGTGATCGGCTTCGACGGGCCGATCGACCTGCAATCGCTGCGGCTCTACGGGCTGCCGGAAGCAGCACCCGCGGTGCTGAACGGCACGCCGCTGCTGACCGGGGCGCTGTTCGGCTCAGGGCGGCGCGAGTTTGCCGCTGAGGTGTCCTGGGATCTGCCGAGCCTGGCGCCGGGGGCGACATCGCTGATCGATGTCACGGTGAACGGGGCACGGGCCGGCGATCTGGCAACGGCATCGCTCGTGTCGTCGACGCGGTTCATCGAGCTCGACGCCGCGGTGTGGTCGAACAACACGGTGCGGGTGATGGCGCGAAACATCTCCGGGGCGACGTTCGACCTGGCGGCGGCGACGCTGTCGGTGGGGGTGACGAAGCGCCGGATCGGCTGACCGGCGTCATCGAGCCACGAGCATCCCCAGCTTTTGCACCGCCACTTCCTCGCTCTCCTTGTTGTCGATCGTCCCCGCGAAGCGCCCCGCCCCGTCGATCAGGAAGACGCTTGCCGAGTGGTCCATCGTGTAGCCGCCGCCCTCCAGCGGCACGCGGCGGTAGTACACCCGGAAGGAGCGCGCGGCCTCGGCCACCTGCGGCTCGCTGCCCGAGAGCCCGACGATGCGCGCATCGAATGCCTCCAGGTAGCCGGCCAGCGCCTCCGGCGTGTCGCGCTCCCAATCCACGCTGACGAACAGCCAGTGCAACCTGTCGGCGTCCGGGCCGAGCGCCTCGATGAGGGCGGTCATCTCGCCGAGCGTCGTCGGGCAGACGTCCGGGCAGTGGGTGAAGCCGAAGAACACGGCCATCGGCCGGCCCCGGAAGTCGCGTTCGGTCACCGCGCGGCCGCGGTGGTCGGTCAGGCTGAAGGGCCCGCCGATCGGCAGGCTCGCCGGCCCGGACGCGACCTCCTGGCGGCCGGCGAGCGGCCCGTCGGTGACGAGCCAGCCGGCCGAGGTCGCCAGCACCAGGAAGCTGAGCACGGCGACCGCGCCCAATGTGGCGCGGCGGATCCAGCGCAGCACCGTCAGTGCCCCGCGTGGGCCGGCTGCCGGGCGCCGGCCGCCTCGACCGAGAGCTCCACCCGGACCTCGCCCGCGCGCTCGAAGCGCAGCGTCAGCGGCACCCACTCGCCGCGCGCCAGGGCCCGCGTTGGCCCCACCAGCATCAGGTGCGTCCCGCCCGGTCCGAGGGTCACGGTCTCCCCAGGCGGCAGGGGGACGCCGCCCGGGAGCGGGCGCATGCACATCACGCCCTCCTCCATCCGCTGTTCGTGGATCTCGACCGAGCGCGCCGCTGGCGTCTCCGCGCCGACCAGGCGGTCGGGGGCGGCGCCGCGGTTGCGCAGCGTCATGTAGCCGGCCGCCGTGGGCGCAGTGGTGCCGACCGCGCGGGTCCAGGCCGCGGAGACGGCGACGTCACCCTGCTGGGCGTTCGCCGCGGGGATAACGGCCGCGAGCGCTAGGGCCGGGGCCGCAAGGCTGCGCAGGAGGGTCCGCATGGTGAGGGTCTCGGTCCTTTCAGGGCGGTCCCGCGGCGGGCGTGTCCGCGTTTCGGCGGGCGGGAGGGCTGGCGGCTCCCTCGCTCCGGCGCAGGCCGCCGAGCACGAGGGTAGCGACGCCGCAGACGATCGCCACGTCCGCCATGTTGAAGGTCGGCCAGTGCCAGCCGCCGTAGTGCGCGTCGATGAAGTCCGTCACCGCGCCCCGCGCCACGCGGTCGAGGATGTTGCCGGCCGCGCCGCCGATCACTAGGCCCAGCCCCAGCGCCTCGGCGCGCGAGGCGGTCCGCCACAGCCAGCGGGCGAGGAAGGCCACGACCAGCAGCTTCGCGGCGACGAGCACCCAGACCGCGTCGGCCGCGCTCTCGCGGAACATCCCGAAGGTCACGCCGGTGTTGAAGCCGAGCCGCAGGTTCAGCACCGGCAGCAGTGCGACCCCCTCGCCGTAGGGCGGCCAGAGCGCCGCGAGCGCCCAGGCCTTCGTCGCCTGGTCGGTGACGGCGGCGGCCAGCGCCGCGAGGAGGCCGAGGCGCCTGAGGCCGCGGGGGCGCGACGCGGTCATCCGAGCCGCGCCAGCCACGGGAAGGTCTCCAGGAACCAGATGGCGAGGCGGCCCAGCTCCCCGGTGGCGATCGCGAGGCCGAAGGCCACCATCACCGCCCCGCTGCCGAGCTGGAGCGCCCGGCCGAGCCGCCCGAGGCGGCGCGCCCGCGCCATCGCGGCCGGCAGATAGAAGGCGGCGAGCAGGAAGGGCACGCCGAGGCCGAGCGCGTAGGCCGCGAGCAGCCCCGCGCCGGCGCCCGGGGTGAGCGCGGCGGCGGCGAGCACGCCCGCCAGCACCGGCCCGATGCAGGGCGTCCAGCCGAATCCGAAGGCGATCCCGATCAGCGTCGCCGAGGCGGGGCCGCCGCCCTCCGCCGGCGGGCGGAATCGCAGGTCGCGCATCAATGGCGCCAGCCGCAGCAACCCCATCTGCACGAAGCCCATCGCCGCGATCAGCAGCCCGGCGGCGATCGTCAGCTCGTATGACCACTGCCGCAGCAGCACGCCGACAGCGGTGGCGCCGAGCCCGAGGCCCACGAAGACGAGCCCGAAGCCGAGCACGAAGAAGAGCGAGAGCCGGAGCGCCCGCCAGCGCTCCGCCCGCGCGGTGGCGAGGTCCGTCCCCGCCACCCAGGCGACGTAGCCCGGCACCAGCGGCAGCACGCAGGGCGAGAGGAAGGAGACCATGCCCCCGCCGAAGGCGAGGAACAGGCCGAATAAGGAGATTTCGAGGGTCACGCGCGCCCCCGCCACACGCCGACGCAGTCGTCCATCGCCGCTACATCATTCCCATCATCAGGGTATCGGCGATCCGCTTCTGCCGGTCGTCGAGGGCCGCGTAGAGCGGCCCGGCGGCGGCCCTGACGCGGCGCAGCGCCTCGAGATGGGAAGCCATCATCCGCTCGTGCAGCTCAAGCCGCTGCGGCAGCGGCACCGCCGGTGGCCCGCCCTGCATCATCGGCATCATCTGCCCGTGCATGTCGGCCATCGCCTGCGCGCTCGCCCGCAGCGCCTCAGCGAAGGCGTTCCACGGGGCCTCCTGCGCCGGGGTGATGCCGAGCTCGGCGCGGAGGAAGGCGATACGGCCCTCAACGTGCTGGCCCATCATGCCGGGGCCCATCATCATTCCAGGCCCCATCATCATTCCAGGCCCCATCATCATGCCGCCGCGCATCATCGGCATCATGCGGTCCCAGCCCATCATGCCGGGGCCCATTCCCTGCCCCATCATGCCAGGCGACATCATTCCAGGGCCCATCATGCCAGGACCCATCTGGCCGCCCTGACCGCCGGGCTGGCCGGTCTGCGCCCAGGCGGTGCCGATACCGATGAGGGCCGCCGCGGCGGCGCCGAGCGCCGCCTTCCGTGAGATCGTCATGTTCTCCTCCTTATGTCCTTACCGTGGCCTGGGGTGAACGCGCCGCCGCGGGGCAGGCCGTCCCCGCCGCGCCGAGCTCCGCCACGACCTGGCGCAGCATCTCGCGCACCTGCCCCGCCGTCTCGGCGAGCGCCGGGTTCTCGATGGCGCGCATCGAGGCCACCGGGTCCACCGCGGAGACCTCCACGCGGCCACCCTCGCGCTCCTGCAGGATGACGTTGCAGGGCAGCATGGTGCCGATCTTGTCCTCGGCCTGGAGCGCCCGGTGCGCCACCCGCGGGTTGCAGGCGCCGAGGATGCGGTAGGGGCGGAAGTCCACGTCGAGCTTCTTCTTGAGCGTCGCCCGCACGTCGATATCGGTGAGCACGCCGAAGCCGTGGCGCTGGAGCGCCGCGGTCGTCGCCTCGACGGCCCGCTCCATCGGGCCCTCGACGGTGGTGCTGAAGTGGTAGGCCATGGCAGCGCCTCCTGGTTTTCTCTCCGGGACGGTGGCTCGTGACGGCCTGCGCCCCGCGTTGGCCCGCTCGCCGGTCGGCGAGCGGGATGCCTCAGCCGCGGCCGAGAATGTCGGCCTTGCGGCGGACGTACTCGTCGCGCTCGATCTCGCCGCGCGCGTAGCGCAGGTCGAGAGCCTCGACGGCGGCGCCGGCC
>JALHNW010000215.1 GCA_022843345.1 Rubritepida sp.
GCCGTGGCGGCCTGGGCCGCACCGCCGCCCAGCGCGCCCATCAGCATGTTGCCCAGCACCATGCCGCCGGCCACGCCCGCCGCGGTCATCATGGCGGTGCCGAGGAAGCCGGGCCCCTGCCGGCCCTGCATCATGCCGGGCGACATGGGCGTGGGCGGCTGGATCTGCTGCGGGCGCGGCGGCATCGGCGCGGGGCGCGAGCCGCCGAAGCCCAGGAAGCCGCGGCTGTTGGCGGCCTGGGCCTGGCGGGTCTGCGCCTCCAGCTCCCACTCCAGCTCCTGGATGCGGTTCTGCGCCTGGACCAGCGCGTGCTCCTGCACGAAGGCGGTCTGCGTCAGGCGGTAGCGCGCCTCGGGGTGGCGGGCGAAGATGTCGGCGATCAGGCGGTCCGCCTCGGGGTCCACGGGCGGCAGGTTGGGCGCCGGCTGGGCGGCGCCGGCGGTCGGCATCCGCCCGCTCCCCCAGGGGGAGGCGGATGGCGCGGCCTGCTGCACGCCGGCCACGCGCGTGAGGTATTCGGTGATGATCCGGCGTTCGTCTTCGGTCATGGGATCCTTGCCTCTGCCGCGGGGCGCCTGGTGCCCGGCGCGGTTGGCGGGAGAATTGGCCCAGGCGCGGGTTGATTTCAAGAAGCTTGGCGAAAGGTTACGGCGCGTCCACGCGATCGGGCAAGGAATGGCGGCGCCATTCGATGACGGGGCAGGCATCCATCACGACCTCCAGCCCCGCCGCGCGGGCGCGGGCGGCGGCGGCCTCGTCGCGCACGCCGAGCTGCATCCACACGGCCCTGGCGCCCAGCCGCGCGGCCTCGGCGGCCACGGCGCCGGCCTCCTGCGGGCGGCGGAACACGTCCACCAGGTCCAGCGGCGCCGCCTCCGCCAGCGTGGCGACGACGCGGCGGCCGTGGATCGCCTGCCCCGCCAGGCCGGGGTTCACGGGTGTCACGTCGTAGCCGCGGTCGAGCAGGAAGCGCATGACGCCGAAGGACGGACGATCCGGCTTCGCGGAGGCGCCGACCAGGGCGATGCGGCGGGTGCGGCGCAGCAGGGCGGGGATGTCGGTCACAGGCGCTCGGCGGCGGGCAGCGGCTGCACGTTGGAGGGGACCTTGCGGAGGCGCCGCCCGAGCGACCAGTTGGACTGCATCCGCACCTCGGGGTTGGGGACGGTCCAGCATTGCCCGTTCTCGTCCAGGAAGCACACCCACATCAGGTGGGATTCGGGGCCGTAGTCTATCATGAAATGCGCCAGCGCCGGGCCCTTGGGGGTGTCCATCGGCAGCGGCGGATTCAACTGGGTGATCATGACGGTGCCTTCCATTGCCGGAAGGGAACGCCCAGGCCCCGGGGGGAGGTTGCGGGCCGTTCCGCCGGCGGCATCTTGGAAGGATGTGGATCCCCTTCCTGCGCCCCCGCCCGCCCGTCGTCGCCGTCGTCCGGCTTGAGGGGGCGATCGCCGCCCGCGCCTCGCCCTTCGGGGGCGCGTTGAACCTGGCGGGGGTGGCGCCGCTGCTGCAACGGGCCTTCGGCATGAAGCGGCTCGCGGCGGTGTTCCTGGCGGTGAACTCGCCCGGCGGCTCGCCCGTGCAGTCGGCGCTCATCGCCCGGCGCATCCGCTGGCACGCACAGAAGGCGAAGGTGCCGGTGGTGGCGGTGTGCGAGGACGCCGCCGCCTCGGGCGGCTACTGGATCGCCTGCGCGGCGGACGAGATCGTGGCGGACCCCGCCAGCATCCTGGGCTCGATCGGCGTCATCTCCGCCTCCTTCGGCGCCACGGAGGCGCTGGCGCGGCTGGGGATCGAGCGGCGACTGCGGACGGCGGGGACGGAGAAGTCGCTGGCCGACCCCTTCCTGCCCGAGACGGAGCGCGACCGTGCAAGGCTGGCGGAGCTGCTGGAGGAGTTGCACGCGGAGTTCAAGCACTGGGTGCGCGAGCGGCGCGGCGCGAGGCTGCGCGCGCCGGAGGAGGCGCTGTTCACCGGCCGCTTCTGGACCGGGCGGCGGGCGCTGGAACTCGGCCTGTGCGACGGCCTGGGCGACCTGCGGGGCGAGGCGACGCGCCGCTTCGGGGAGGAGGCGCGGCTGGTGCCGGTGGGCGCGCGGCGGCGGGTGTTCCCGCTGTCGCTGCTGCCCTCGGCGGGGGAGGTGATCGCGGCGGCGGAGGAGCGGGCGGCCTGGGCGCGGCTGGGGTTGTAGCGGTGGATTTTCCTTGAATGTTTTCGTTATGTTCTGGTATGCCGTGCGGGCAAGGAGGTGCCCCGATGGCCCGTGTTCCGATGACCCTGAATGACCTCAAGGCGGCGATGCGCGATGATCGGTACTGGAAAAGCCTGCATCCCGAATACGAGGGCTACCGGCGCTGGGTGATGCAGGGTTGGCAGGAATACGGCGCGGCCGGCGGCCTGGAGGACGAGGCCGGGACGATGGTGGTGCAGGTCAGCGGGTATCAGCGCACCCGCAACGGCCGGCGCGAGCAGGTGCAGCCCTATGAGCAGCGGCGGCAGGTGGGACAGGACGAGGCGAATGACAATGCCCGTCCTGCTGGGACACCCGCCGCCAGCCCGCAGGAGCTTGTTGCGCCTGCTGCGGCGGAGCGGGAGGTGTTGGTGATCTTCGTCGGTGGCGCCGGCGATCGCTGGGGCGCACGTCTTGTTACGAACTACGTTCAGGCCACCAGAGCCGAATTGGCGCAATCCATCACGCATCGCGTCGCGCATTTCGACTGGAATCAACACGATGCGATCGAAGGTCTGATTCGTGCTCAACCCGCGGGCACTGCCGTGCGCCATGTCGGCCACAGCTGGGGTGGCGACACTGCGGCCAAGGTTGCTGGCGCCCTGGGACGAGACGGAATTGTGCTGGACATGCTGGTTACCGTGGACCCTGTCGGCAACAATGATGCCGACAGGCCTGCCGCCATAGCCGCGGCGCGAGCCGGCGCACGCAGATGGATCAACCTGCGTGCGGTGGGTGGCTCGTGGCGGGACCAGTCGAACCTCATCGCCGCCATCGGGGGGCGTTGGGCTGAAGATGCGCGCGGCGTTGCCGACGAATTCATCGCCGCGCCGACGAACCACGCCGGTTTCCGTGACATGATGAGCAGCAGGACGCCAAGCGGAAGGCGGGTCATTGATGAGGTCTTGGGTACTCCATCCACTCGCCGCTGATCGGGAGCATGGTCATGATGCCTCCAGCGACGCTTTCCACGCGCTTTTGTGTCCTCGCCTGCATCCTCGGAGGCTGCGCCATGATGGGCACGCCGCTGAACAACCCGTCACCCCGGGATTTGAGGGTTGAACGTATTGCGTTCCTGCCAGGGACGCCAAGGCGGGCGGCCCGTCTTCACATCGTTGTTTCCACCACACGCAACATGGCGATGAATGCCTCCGAAGGCTGGGCGACAACCGATGCCATGTTCTCCTACTGTGAAGATGGAGTATTTCAGCCCACGAAACTGATTGGGGTGTCCGAGGTCAGCACAGAGGATGGAGCAAGACCCATTCGTGAATTGACCAGACAGGAAGCAGAACAGATGCGGCCAATGCAATCGGGCAGATTTCATTTCTCGATCTCGCTGGTTGCTTTGAATCGCGGCAACCAGCGGCCATCCGGCGACATCGACCTTCCAAACACTGACCGGCTGCGCGATGGCCGTGACATCTGTTTCATTGTCCACCACGGGACAACGTTGGGCTTCGCGCAGAGCCGGGGCGTCGTGGTGCCCGGCTCGCGGGTGGCGGCCGCCTTGGCAGGGGCAGCGGGCGGCCTCTGAAAGACTCCCGTATTCACCACAGACCCATAAATGCGGACCACCAGTGGATGGGCAATACTGGAAGACGTCGCGGGCCGCGACATTGGAACGAGGCCGCCACGGTCATGACCAGCCGCATTGCCCCCCTTGCCCAGTCCCTCCTGCCATTCATGCGGCTGGGGTTGAGCGTTGTCACGCTGGGTGGTTGCGTGCTGATCTGGGGTTCTCCCCCCAATGTGAGCGATCTGAGGATCGAGAGGGTGATCGGCGGTTCGCGCGTCACGGGCGAGCGCGACCTCATGGTGATCTTCTCCACCCCGCACGACCTGGGGCGCTACATGCGCGATTTCAGCGCCACGGTCGTGTTCGAGACTTGGTCATGCGCCGCTCGGGCGGCGGGCGACCAACGCCTGCTCGATGCCGGCATGATCAACACGGAGGACGGGGTCCGCTCGGTGGACGGCGTAGGCTTCGACATCCCCGCGCCGCCATCCGGCAGCGACGGGCGGTTCAGGTACTCCTTCGACCTGGCGCCCGACAACGGCGTGCGACTGGCATTCCCGAACGCCCGCGGGCCGGTCTTCGCCCGTGCGGATCTGCGTCAACAGGCGGTGGATGTGTGCTTCCACATCCAGGGCGGCAGCTATTCCGGCCGCCACCGCTCGCCGGTCTTCCGGATTCCCGCCGCGATGATCGCCGAGGCCCTGGCGCGGGCGCAGTAGTCCCCTACCCCGCCACCGCCTCCGGCAGCCGCATCCACCCCGGCACCTGCGCGCGCAGCACCGCCCCGCCGCACTCCAGCGGGGCGGCGCCGATGGCCGCCAGCCGCAGCAGCGCCATGC
>JALHNW010000216.1 GCA_022843345.1 Rubritepida sp.
TGCGCGGGTTCGCGCTTCATCGGCGCGGCCGGGGAGGGGCGGGCGAAGACGTCGTTCGCCGGGCGGGGCGAGGTGCCGCGCCACAGGTTCCAGGCCATGGCTGGCCTCACTCCACCACCACCAGCGGCTCGCCGTACTCGACGGGGGCGCCGCTCTCCACCAGGATTCGCGTCACGGTGCCGGCCTTGGGCGCCTTGATCTGGTTGAAGGTCTTCATCGCCTCGATCAGCAACAGCGTCTGCCCGGCGGCGACCTTCGCGCCCAGGGTGATGTAGGCGGCCGCGCCCGGCTCGGGCGCCAGGTAGGCCACGCCCACCATGGGCGAGGTGACGAGGCCCGGGTGGTTCGCCTCCACCGCCGCGTCGGCGGCGGGGACGGCCGGCATCGCGGCGGGGGCGGCCGCCGGCGCCATGGCGTGCATCGGCGCCATCTGGGGCATCGCGGGTGCCGCGAAGTACTGCGCCGGCGCGGGGGCGGGGATCACGCGCGCCACGCGGATGCGCGCGTCCTTCTCCGCCACCTCGATCTCGGTCAGGTCCGTGTCGCGGAGGATCTCCGCCAGCTTGCGGATCGCGTCCGCGTCCACCGTCACGCCGTTGCTCATGTCAGTCGTCCTGGTCCTCGTCCCCCAGCATGCCGGCCATGGCGCGGAGCGCCAGCGCGTAGCCGCCGATGCCCAAGCCTGCGATCACGCCCGTGGCAATGCGGGAGACGTAGCTGTGGTGCCGGAATTCCTCCCGGCGATGGATGTTGGTGATGTGCACCTCGACCACCGGCAGCCCCACCGCGGACAGCGCGTCGAGGATGGCGACGGAGGTGTGCGAATAGGCCGCCGGGTTGATGATGATCCCCGCCGCGCGCCCCCGGCACTCCTGGATCCAGGAGACCAGCTCGCCCTCGATGTTGCTCTGCCGGAAGTCGATGGCCAGGCCCAGCGCGTCCGCCGTCTCGGCGCACAGCGTTTCCAGGTCGTCGAGCGTCGCCGCGCCGTATTTCTCCGGTTCGCGGGTGCCGAGCATGTTGAGGTTGGGACCGTTCAGGACGGCGACGAGCTTCATGGGGCGTGTCCGGGAATCGCGGTGCGGTAGCACCCCTGCTGCATTGCGGCAAGCTTCGTGGCGCCCTTGCCCCTTCGCCCGACCCGGTCCACATCCCCTCCATGGACCAGGCGCCCCTCATCCGGCTGCGCGTGAACGGCGAGGACCGCACCCTGCCCGAGGGCAGCACGGTGGCCACGCTGCTCGCCGCCATCGGCCTCGCCGAGCGCAAGGTGGCGGTGGAGCGCAACGCGGAGATCGTGCCGCGCTCGCTTTACGCCACGACGCGGCTGGCGGCCGGGGACGCGCTGGAGATCGTGCACTTCATCGGGGGCGGCTGAGCATGGATGACGACTTCTGGGAGGTCGCCGGGCGGCGCTTCCGCTCGCGCCTCGTCGTCGGCACCGGCCGCTACAAGAACCTGGAGGAGACGCGCGACAGCATCGCGGCGAGCGGGGCCGAAATGGTCACCGTGGCGCTGCGCCGCGTGAACCTCAGCGACCCGAAGGCGCCCATGCTGCAGGACTTCGTGCCGCCGGACCGCTACACCTACCTGCCCAACACGGCGGGCTGCCACACGGCCGACGAGGCCGTCCGCACCCTGCGCCTGGCGCGCGAGGCCGGCGGCTGGAACCTGGTGAAGCTGGAGGTGCTGGGCCCGCCCCCCTTCCTCTACCCCGACATGGCGGCGACCTTCGAGGCCGCGGCCGCCCTCATCGCGGACGGCTTCGAGGTGATGGTCTACTGCGCCGACGACCCCGTGGCGGCGAAGCGGCTGGAGGAGATGGGCTGCGTCGCCATCATGCCGCTGGGCGCGCCGATCGGCTCCGGGATGGGGGTGGTGAATCCCTACATGATCCGCTCCATCAAGGCCCAGGCGAAGGTGCCGGTGCTGGTGGATGCGGGCATCGGCACGGCCAGCGACGCCGCGCTGGCGATGGAGCTGGGCTGCGACGCCGTGCTGCTGAACACCGCCATCGCCCACGCCCAGGACCCGGTGCGGATGGCGGTGGCGATGAAGCACGCCGTGGTCGCCGGGCGCGCGGCATTCCTGGCCGGGCGCATGGGGCGCGACTACCGGGCCGACGCGTCCTCGCCGATGACGGGGCTGATCCGGTAGGTTTGCCGCGCGGTGCCGCTGAACAGCGCCCCGCGCTCATCGGCGCCCGCCCCGGCGGCGAGGCGCTTGAAGGCGTTCCACAGCACCGCGTAGGACACCATGCCCTTGTCCACCGGGAAGTTGCTCTCGAACATGCAGCGATGCGCGCCGAAGGCCTCGACGCAGGTCTCGACATGCGGGCGCCAGGCCGCCGCCAGCGTCGCTGAATCCGGCGGCGCGGCGCCTTCGTGGAACGCGAAGCCGCCCACCTCCATCGCCAGCCCGCCCAGCTTCATCACCACGTTGGGCAGCGCGGCCAGCGCGCGCACCTCGCGCCGCCACGCATCGAAGCCCTCGCGCGGGCGGCCGGCGAAGGGGCCGACGCCCAGCGGGCCGCCGCAATGGTCCACCACCACCGTGAGTTCCGGCACCGCCTGCGCCACGGCGCGCACGAGCGGAAGCTGCGTCTGGTAGGCCCAGACATCCAGCACCAGCCCCGCCCCGGCCAGCCGGCGCGCGCCGTCCACGAAGCGCGGGTCCTCCAGCGGCCCCGGCGGCGGCGAGAGCAGGTTGGAGCGCACGGCGGGCGAGGGGTGCCAGGCGATGCGGTTGCGGACCCCCACGAAGCGCCCGCGCGCGGCCTCGCGGTGCCGCTCCAGCAGCGGCGCCACCGCGTCGCCCAGCGTCAGGTCCACGAAGCCCACGATTCCGGCGCAGGCGCGGGTGCGCCCACCGGCCGCGGCCTCGGCCACGCCGGCCATGAACGCCGTCTCGCCCAGGCTGCGCTCCGCCTCCGGCCCGTCGGCGCGGTACATGGCGCCGCATTGCACGAAGACGGTGGCGCGGATGTCGTGCCCGGTGCCGGCATCGGCCAGCAATTCCTCCAGCAGGTAGCGCTCGCCCGGCCGGTCCCAGAGGTGGTGGTGCGGGTCCAGGATCGGCAGCGCCGGGTCCAGCGCGGCCTCGCGGTGCAGGGACAGCCACTCCTCGCGGATGGCGATCTGGCCGTGGGCATTGAGCACGTCAGTACGACTTCGGCAGGCCCAGCACCCGCTCGGCGATGAAGGAGCAGATCATGTGCGGGCTCACGGGCGCGATCCAGGGGATCATCGCCTCGCGCAGGTAGCGCTCGACGTGGTATTCGCGGGCGTAGCCGAAGCCGCCATGCGTCATCACCGCGTCCTGGCACGCCTTGATGCCCGCCTCGGCCGAGAGGTACTTCGCGGCGTTCGCCTGCGCGCCGCATTCCTGCCCGGCGTCGTAGCGCCCGGCGGCGTTGAGCGTCATCAGCCAGGCGGCCTCCAGCGCCATCCAATCCTGCGCCAGCGGGTGCTGGATCGCCTGGTTCCGGCCGATGGGGCGGCCGAACACCACGCGCTCCTTCGCATAGGCCGTGGCGCGCGCCAGCGCCGCGCGGCCCAGCCCCACCGCCTCGGCGGCCAGCAGCACGCGCTCAGGGTTCAGCCCGTGGATGATCTGGCGGAAGCCCTTGCCCTCCTCGCCGATCAGGTCGTCGGCCGGCACCTCGTAGCCCTCGAAGAAGATCTCGTTCGAATCCACCGCCTTGCGGCCCATCTTCTCGATCTCGCGCACCGAGCAGCGCGTGCGGTCGAGCGCGGTGTAGAACAGCGACAGCCCATCCGCCCCGGGCCCGCCGGTGCGCGCCAGCAGCAGGATGCGGTCGGCCACCTGCGCCGTGCTGATCCACACCTTCTGCCCATCCACCACGTAGCGGTCGCCGTGGCGCACCGCGCGCGTCTTCAGCCGCGTGGTGTCCAGCCCCGTGGTGGGCTCGGTGACGCCGAAGCAGGCCTTCTCCCCGCCCCGCACCAGGGGCGGCAGGAAGCGGCGCTTCTGCGCCTCGGTGCCGAAGACCACCACGGGGTTCAGCCCGAAGATGTTCATGTGGATGGCGGATGCCGCGCTCATCCCCCCGCCGGATGCCGCGATCGCCTCCATCATCACCGCCGCCTCGGTGATGCCCAGGCCCGAGCCGCCGTATTCCTCCGGGATGCAGATTCCGAGGTAGCCGGCCTGGGCGATGGCGGCGTGGAACTCGTGCGGGAAGCCGCCGTGGCGGTCCTTCTCCAGCCACCAGGTGTCGTCGAAACCCGCGCAGATGGCGGCGACGGATTCGCGGATCGCCTCCTGCTCGGGGGAAAGGGACAGGTCCATCAACGCCTCCCTGGCGCCACGGCGAGGCCGCCCGGCACCGCGTTCGCCACCGGCTCGCCGGCCAGGAACCGCGCGACGCCCTCGCGGATCAGTTCCACCGTGGCCGCGCGCGCCTCGGGCGCCCAGGCGGCGACGTGCGGCGTCAGCACCACGTCGTCGCGCCCGCGCAGCGCCTCGGGCACCTGCGGCTCCTCCTCGAACACGTCCAGCGCCGCGCCGGCGATGGCGCCGGCCTCCAGCGCGGCCACCAGCGCCGCCGTGTCCAGCACGCTGCC
>JALHNW010000217.1 GCA_022843345.1 Rubritepida sp.
GGCCCACGGCCGCGGCCGCGCGCTCGACCTCCTCGGCCGTCGCGCCGCCGGGGGCGAGGCACAGGCTCAGCCGCTCGCTGGCCATGTTCACGGAGAGCTCGGAGACGCCTGTAAGGCGCCCGACCGCCCGCTCGATCTTTCCGACGCAGGTCGGGCAGTCCATGCCCTCCACCCGCCATTCCAGCCGGGAACCCGCACCGCGTCCGCCGTCCATGCCACACCTCCAAGACCGTCGTCCGCTGTTATGGGACTTCCAGCCACTAGAGGTTCAACCCCCCTTGGTTCGCCCTTCCCCTCCCGTGGAGGCCCGGCGCAGGTCGCGGCGGGCATCGTGCAGGATCTGCCAAGCGGAGTGCAGAAAGATCCCGGCCACCACGCCGGCGACGGCGAGGTCTGGCCAGGACGTGCCGGTCCAGGCGACCAGGCCCGCCGCGCCCAGCACGGCCAGGTTGCCAATCGCGTCGTTGCGGCTGAACAACCAGACCGCCCGGGCGTTGGCGTCGCCTGCGCCCTTTCGGTGCGGCGCCAGGATCAGAGCGGCGGCCACGTTCACGACCAGGGCCGCGGCGCCGAACAGGCCCATCACCTCTGCCTCCGGCACGCGCTGCACCAGCACCCGGTACGCCGTTGTCGCCAGCACCCCGAGGCCGAGCGCGGCGAGGAACAGGCCCTGCAGGAAGGCGACCTTCGCGCGCAGTGCCAACCCCCACCCGATGGCGAGCAGGCCGAGCAGCGTGATCGCACCGTCGCCGAGGAAGTCGAGCGCGTCGGCCTTGAGCGCCTGCGAGCCGGCCATCAGGCCGCCAACGATCTCCGCGGCCCCATAACCGAGGTTCAGGGCGACCACCCAACCGAGCGCGCGCCGGTAGGCCGGGCTTGCCCCTGCGTAGTCCAGATCGTCATCGTCGTCGGCCATCGACATCCTCGCCATCCGTGCTACCAAATGGAACGCATCTCCAGCCGCTAGAGGTTTTACCCAGCCCACCTATCTCCCGAGAGGAGCGTCTGCCGGGCGCCCGCCCGACCGCTCCCACGCAATTTGAGGAGACCACCCTTGCCCCTGCGCCTCCCCCGCCGCGCCCTCATGCTGGCCCTGGCCCCGGCTGCAGCCGGCATTCCTCTTCCGTGCGCCGCGCGCGCCGCGACAGCCCTGCGGGTACTGCGCAGCCCGGGCTGTGGCTGCTGCGAGGGTTGGGCGGAGCACCTCCGCGCGGCCGGCTTTGCAGTCACCGTCGAGGACTCGTCCGACCTGGACGCCGCGCGTCGCGCCGCGGGGGTCCCGGAAGACCTGGCGGGGTGCCACACGGGGATGACCATCGACGGGCGCCTCGTCGTGGAGGGGCACGTGCCCGCCTTCGCGCTCCGGCGGTTCCTAGATGCACCGGGGAATTGGCGCGGCATCGCGGTGGCGGACATGCCCATCGGCTCGCCGGGCATGGAAATGCCCGGCACGGCGCCCCGCGCCTACACGGTCTACGTCTTCGCGGCGGACGGGCGGCGCGAGCCCTTCGCGCGGGCCCGCGGCGACCGGCCGGCGTGAGGCCGGCGGCCATGGGGAACGGGCTCTCCATTGGCGACCTGTCGCGCGCCACGGGGGTGAAGGCCACGACCATCCGCTTCTACGAGGGGGAGGGGATTTTGCCGCCCGCCATGCGCAGCGCGGGCGGGCACCGGCTCTACACCGACCGACATCTGCGCCGGCTCGGCTTCGTCCGGCACGCGCGCGAGCTCGGCTTCGGAATGAACGATATCCGCGAGCTGCTGCGCCTGGCCGATGCCGCGCCGGACGCGCCCTGCGAGGGCGCCGACGTCATCGCCTGCCGCCACCTTGCCGCTGTCCGGGACCGCATCGCCCGGCTCCGCTCGCTCGAGGCGGAACTCGAACGGATGAGCCACTGCCAAAACGAGCGAGTCTCCGAGTGCCGCGTGATCGAGGTGCTGGCCGACGCCGCGCACGATTACTGCGCGGATCAGAGCCATGATAGCGAACATGCGCCAGCCTAGAACGATCGTCGAACACCACGTCAGATTTGAGGGATAGCCGCTGTCAGCCGAGAAACTGTCCGGTGCGCGGGGGCGGTCGCCATCGCCGCGGTTTGCCCAGCGAAGGTTGGACTCCGGTTCCCACCGCTCCGCCAGTTACGCCCCGGCTCCCACCGCCACGCAGATGTTCCCTTTGCCGCGTGCCGGCCCACGACGTCGGCTGGAGGCCGGCGCGGCATCGTCCCGCCGCCGAGCCTGCGATCGGGTGCGCTGCGCCGTCGAGCAGCGGAGGCGTCCTGGCTGACCGCAGCCGCTTGCGGTGCCTGTGCGGATGACCGCCGCTCGTCCCATGTTTTCCTTTTCGTTGATGCGACGACCGGATAGCGTTCCTGATCCGGACGGTGCCGCGCCTGGCCAGCAAGTGCGCGGCACATGCACGACGGTCTTTCCGGATCGGCATCCGCAACCCGGATGAACCGCAACGAAAAAATGGGAGGAACCGACCTTGAGACAAGCTCTGCGATCCGCGTTGCCCGGCGTGCTTCTCGCCGCGGTGGCGCTCGCCTCGCCCATGGCCGCGCACGCCCAGGGCGGACCGAACCTGACAAGCACGACGATCGTGCAGGGACGGGAATTCGTCTGGGACATGGCCTTCCTGCCGGATGGCACGATGTTCTTCACCGAGAAGTGCCGCGGGCTTTCGGTTCGGATGCCTTCGGGCACCACCCACGCGCTGCTCGGGATCGGGGGCTCGCAGGGCTATGCCGACACGGCGGCCGACCTGTTCTGCGACGGCCAGGCCGGGCTCAGCGGCGTGGCGGTCGACCCGGAGTTCGCGCAGAACCGCTTCATCTACATCTACTCGGCATCCCGGCTGACGGCGCCGGGCAGCAACCGCGTGCTGCGGCTCACGGTCAATGCCGATCTCACGCGCGTCGCCAACCGCACCGACATCGTCGCCGACATCCAGTACAAGCCGCGGCCCAGCGACCACCCGTTCGGCGATTCGGGCGCGCATAACGGGGGCCGGCTCCGCTTCGGGCCCACCGACGGTTTCCTCTACGTGACGACCGGCGACACCCATAACGGGCCGGTGCCGCAAAGCCCCACGCAGATCGGAGGCAAGGTGCTGCGGATCGACCGCGAGGGCCGGCCGGCCGCGGGCAACAACGCCCCGGCGGGCTTCGATCCGCGGGTCTTCACCTATGGGCACCGCAACCCGCAGGGCATCTGCTTCCGCCCGACCGACAACCGCCCCTTCGCCGCCGAGCACGGTCCCTGGCACACGGACGAGGTGACCGCGCTGGTGCCCGGCGGCAATGCCGGGTGGGACCCGCGCGCGAACGTCAACGGGCGCGGCGACTGCCCCGATGGCTATTGCGGCTACAGCCCGAACCAGATGGGCGCCATGCCGAACGCCGAGCGCGCGGCGTTCATGCCGATGACCGACCTGCGCGCCTTCCCCAACGCGATGCGGCCGGCCTGGGTCAATGACGGCATGTCGCAGGGCATGTCGTCCTGCACCTTCCTCAACGGTCCGCGGTGGGGCGCCTGGAACGGGCGGATGGCCGTGACCTACCTCGGCATCGGCATCCATGGGACGCCGGTGGGCAACCGCATCGACCTCCTGGACATCGCCGCCGACGGCCTGTCCTCGACGCGGATGAGCGTCCCGCTGCCGATGCCGGCCGGCCGCTTCCGCTCGGCGGTGCAGGGACCGGACGGCAACCTGTACCTGGGCACGGACACGGGCGAGATCTTCCGCCTCAGCCCGCCGAACTGAGACTTGCCGGCCGCCGGGTCCGACAGGGCGCGGCGGGCCAGGGCTCCGTCCCGTCCGCAGGCCGGGACGGAGCCCGTCGCGGCGCGCGTGTCACCGGCCACGATGCGCGCAGCGGTGACCGGCCTTGCCTCGCGGCCGCCATCCTAGTCAGGACCGCTCCGCGGCAATGCCGTCCAGCGCGGACGCCACAACAGGAAAACCTTGCCGATGATCGACTTCCGCCGTCTCGCCGCTTTGTTCGTCGCCCTCGTCACGGCCTCGCCGGCCTTGGCGAGCGCCGACCTGGCGCGAAGCAAGAACTGCATCGCCTGTCATCACGCCGAACGGCGGATGATCGGTCCCGCCTACACCGTGATCGCCACGCGGTATGCCGGCGACAGCGCTGCGGCCGGGCGGCTCGCCGAACGGATCATCTCGGGCGGCAGCGGCAACTGGGGGCAGATGCCGATGCCCGCGCAGACGAATCTCTCGCGGGAGGAGGCCGACGTGCTGGCCCGATGGATCCTTTCGCAGCGGTAGCAGCGGCGGTGGCGCTGCCGCACCTGCGCTCGCGCCGCTGCGGGTGGCGCTTCGCGCGAGGCCGCAGGCAGCCGGAGACGCTTCGGGTCCCGGCGTCACGCCTGCGGGTCGCGCAGGTCCTTCCTGCCGGCCCGGTACGCCCTCTGCTGCACGCCCAGGCGGCGGCGCGCGGCGGCCTGCGCCGCGCCTTCCCTCGCGCGGTCCGCCGCCGCCTCGTCCCCGCTCAGCTTCTGGAAATGCGCCCAGCGGCCGGGGGCGAGCAGGCCGGCCTCCAGCGCCGCGCGCACCGCGCCGCCCGGC
>JALHNW010000218.1 GCA_022843345.1 Rubritepida sp.
GGATGGGCAGGTGGTGCTGGGCCGCGCCGGCCTGGGCGGGGCGCTGGTGCGGCTGGAGCTGCCGCTGATGGCCGCGGGGCCGTCCCTGCGGGCGGTGGTGGTGGAGGATGAGAGCGGCATCCGCCGGGCGGTGCGGGCGGTGCTGGAGCGCGCCGGGCATTGCGTCGCCGCCTTCGAGGATGGCGAGGCCGCGCTGGAGCACCTGCGGGCGGGCGCGGCGGCCGGCCTGCTGGTGACGGACCTCACACTGCCAGGCATGGATGGCGCGGCGCTGGCCCGGGATGCCCGTGCCTTGCGTCCCGGCCTGCCGGTGCTGCTGATGAGCGGATACGGGCTGGAAGCGGCCGGGGAGGCCACCCATTTCCTGCGCAAGCCCTTCACGGCGGCGGAGCTGGAGGCGGCGATTTCCTGCACGCTTTCGCTTGCAAAGGGCGCCTGAAAAGAACATATACCGAACAGAAGGGCGGCGCGTTGCAGGCCCGCTTCCGCGTGGTATTGGCGGGTGGTCCGGGGTCGTTTCATCCCTGGGTTGCAGCCTTTTCGAGAGGTTCCAGGATGGAAAAGAACAAGGCGCTGGATGCGGCGCTGGCTCAGATCGAGCGCTCCTTCGGCAAGGGCTCGATCATGCGCATGGGTGCGAAGAACCCCATGGAGGACGTGGAGGTAATCTCCACCGGCTCCCTGGGCCTCGACCTGGCGCTGGGCATCGGCGGCGTGCCCAAGGGGCGCGTCATCGAGATTTACGGTCCCGAATCCTCGGGCAAGACGACGCTGGCGCTGCACGTCATCGCCGAGGCGCAGAAGAAGGGCGGCACCTGCGCCTTCATCGACGCCGAGCACGCGCTCGACCCCGGCTACGCCCGCAAGCTGGGGGTGGACGTGGACAACCTGCTGATCTCCCAGCCCGACGCGGGCGAGCAGGCGCTGGAGATCTGCGACACGCTGGTGCGCTCGGGCGCGGTGGACGTGGTGGTGATCGACAGCGTGGCCGCGCTGGTGCCCAAGGCCGAGCTCGAGGGCGAGATGGGCGACAGCCACGTCGGCCTGCATGCGCGGCTGATGAGCCAGGCGCTGCGCAAGCTGACCGGCACGGTGTCGCGCTCCAACACGCTGCTGATCTTCCTCAACCAGATCCGGCTGAAGATCGGCGTGATGTTCGGCAACCCGGAGACGACGACGGGCGGCAACGCGCTGAAGTTCTACGCCTCCATCCGCATGGACATCCGCCGCATCGGCGCGATCAAGGACCGCGAGGAGGCGGTGGGCAACCAGACCCGCGTGAAGGTGGTGAAGAACAAGATGGCCCCGCCGTTCCGGCAGGTCGAGTTCGACATCATGTATGGCGAGGGCATCTCCAAGGTGGGCGAGCTGATCGACCTCGGCGTGAAGGCCGGCATCGTCGAGAAGTCGGGCGCCTGGTTCTCGTGCGACGGGCAGCGCATCGGGCAGGGGCGCGAGAACGCCAAGCAGTTCCTGCGCGACAACAAGGAGATGGCGGCCTCCATCGAGGCGCGCATCCGCGGCCAGGGCGCGGCGGTCGCCGAGGCGCTGCAGGGCACGCCGGAGGCCGAGGACGACGCCTGATAGGGATACAATTCTTTCCCTTCAACCCGGTCCTTCCTTGGGAGGGCCGGGTTTTTATTTGCCAAGCTTCCCGCAAACGGACCTCGGCGGGCCTGCGTTCTTTCGGCGTGTCACGAAGCGGCACGAACGATGAAGGAGACGCGAAGCATGGCGAACAACCAGCAGAATGGCGGCCAGAAGAACCAGGGCCAGGGCCAGGTCAAGGATCCGCAGAACGACGGTCGCCTCAAGGACAACCGCGGCGGGCAGCAGGGCCAGTCCATGCAGGACGACGACGTGCAGCCAGGCGGCCAGGGCCGCGTGAAGGACCCCGCCCATGACGGGCGGCTGAAGCAGAACCAGTAGTTCGGCACCCAGGCGCCGCCCCCCTCCCATTGAGGGGGGCGGCGCGCTGCGGTATGCGCGGGTGCATGAGCACCAGCAACGACATCCGCGCCACCTTCCTCGGCTACTTCGCCAAGAACGGCCACACGGTCGTCGAATCCAGCCCGCTGGTGCCGCGCAACGACCCGACGCTGATGTTCGCCAATTCGGGCATGGTGCAGTTCAAGAACGTCTTCACCGGGCAGGAGCGCCGGCCCTACTCGACCGCGACCACGGCGCAGAAATGCGTGCGCGCGGGCGGCAAGCACAACGACCTGGACAACGTGGGCTACACCGCCCGCCACCACACCTTCTTCGAGATGCTGGGCAATTTCTCCTTCGGCGACTACTTCAAGCCGCAGGCGATCGAGCATGCCTGGACACTGCTGACGCGCGACTTCGCCCTGCCGAAGGACCGCCTGCTGGTCACCGTGTACAGTGAGGACGAGGACGCGGCCGCCCTGTGGCGCAAGATCGCCGGCCTGCCGGAGGAGCGGATCATCCGCATCCCCACCGACGACAATTTCTGGCGCATGGGCGACACCGGCCCCTGCGGCCCGTGCTCGGAGATCTTCTTCGACCACGGCCCGCACATCGCCGGCGGCCCGCCCGGCAGCGCCGAGCAGGATGGCGACCGCTTCATCGAGATCTGGAACCTCGTGTTCATGCAGTATCTCGAGGAGCCGAAGGGCACGCGCAATCCGCTGCCCCGCCCCTCCATCGACACCGGCATGGGGCTGGAGCGCTTCGCCGCCATCCTCCAGGGCAAGCACGACAACTACGACACGGACACCTTCCGCGCGATCATCCTCGAATCGGCCAGCCTCACGGGGCAGGAGCCGGACGGGCCGTTCCGGGCGTCGCACCGCGTGGTGGCCGACCACCTGCGCGCCGGCGCCTTCCTGATGGCCGACGGCGTGCTGCCCTCCAACGAGGGGCGTGGCTACGTGCTGCGCCGCATCCTGCGCCGCGCCATGCGCCACGCCCACATGATGGGCGCGCGCGAGCCGCTGCTGCACCGCCTCTTTCCCGTGCTGGAGCGGCAGATGGCCGCCGCCTACCCGGAACTGTCGCGCGCCGCATCCCTCATCACCGACACGCTGAAGCTGGAGGAGAACCGCTTCCGCAGCCTGCTCGAGCGCGGGCTTGGCCTGCTGGAGGCGGAGGTGGCGAAGCTGGGCGGCAGCGAGGCCCTGCCGGGCGACGTCGCCTTCCGCCTCTACGACACCTACGGCTTCCCGCTGGACCTGACGCAGGACGCCCTGCGCGCTGGGGGCCGCGCCGTGGACGTGGCGGGCTTCGAGGCGGCGATGGCCGAGCAGAAGACCCGGGCCCGCGCCGCCTGGGCCGGCTCGGGCGAGGCCGCGACCGAGACGCTGTGGTTCGACCTGAAGGAGCAGCTGGGCGCCACCGAATTCCTCGGCTACTCGACCGAGCGGGCGGAGGGGACCATCGCCGCCCTCGTTTCCGGCAAGGCCGCCATCACCTCGGCGACCCAGGGGCGCGAGGTGGCGGTGGTGCTGAACCAGACGCCCTTTTACGCCGAGTCGGGCGGGCAGCAGGGCGATGCGGGAATCATCCGCGCCGGCGACGCCGTCATCCGCATCCGCGACACGCAGAAGAAGCTGGGCGACCTGTTCGTCCACCTGGGCGTGGTGGAGAAGGGCGACGTGGAGGTGGGCCAGGCCGTGGTGGCGGAGGTGGACCACGCGCGCCGCTCCGCCATCCGCGCGCACCACTCGGCCACGCACCTGCTGCACGAGGCGCTGCGGCGCCGCCTGGGCACGCATGTGGCGCAGAAGGGCAGCATGGTGGCGCCCGACCGGCTGCGCTTCGACGTCAGCCAGCCAACCCCCATCCCCCAGGCCGCGCTGGACGCGGTGGAGGCCGAGGTCAACGCCCGCATCCGCGAGAACGCCGAGGTCACCACCCGCCTGATGACGCCCGACGCCGCGGTGGCCGAGGGCGCCATGGCCCTGTTCGGCGAGAAGTACGGCGAGGAGGTGCGCGTCGTCGCCATGGGCCACGACGCCGCGGCGACCGACCGCAAGGGGCACTATTCCATCGAGCTGTGCGGCGGCACCCATGTGCGCCGCACCGGCGACATCGGCCTGTTCCGCCTCGTCTCCGAAGGCGGCGTGGCCGCGGGCGTGCGCCGCATCGAGGCGGTGACCGGCGAGGCGGCGATGGCGGTGCAGGAGGCCGAGGGCCGCATCCTGCGCGAGGCGGCCGCCGCGCTGAAGGTGCCCGCCGCCGACATCCCCGCGCGCATTGCCGCCCTGGTGGAGGAGCGCCGCAAGCTGGAGCGCGACCTGCTGGAGGCGCGCAAGAAGCTGGCCACCGGCGGGGGTGCCGCGGATGTCGAAGTGCTGGGCGCCCTGCGCGTGGCGCTGCGCGACATGGGCGAGGTGCCGGGGCGCGACCTGAAGGGCCTGGCCGAGGCGATCCTGAGGGGCGGCATGGCCGACGTGGCGGCGCTGGTCTCCACCGACGGCGGCAAGGCTTCCATCATCGTGGGCGTCGCCGAGGGCGCGAAGGGCCAGGCCGATGCCGTGGCGCTGGTGCGCGCGGGTGCCGCGGCGGTGGGCGGCAAGGGTGGCGGCGGGCGGCCCGAGATGGCCCAGGCCGGCGGCC
>JALHNW010000219.1 GCA_022843345.1 Rubritepida sp.
AGCTGGCGCGCGCACCCGGGGAAGGCGGCCAGATGGCGGCGCTGCTGGCGCCCGTGCTGCTGGTCTGCCAGGCCGGGGCGGCGCTGGGGGCGCTGGTGGGGCTGGCGGCGGGTTCGGCCGGGCTGGTGCCGGCCATGGCGCTGGGCGGCTCGGTGCGGAACTTCAGCCTGGTCTGGGGCGCCTCGGCCGGGCTGCTGCCGGCGCAGGCGGAGCTAGCGCTGGCCGTGGGAACCTTGTGGACGCTGCTGCTGCCCGCCGCCCTGATGCTGCACCGGCTGCGCGCCGAGGTGGTTGCGTTTCCCGCCGCGCGACCCTAGCTTCCCCTCGGGAACAGCGAACACATCATGAACGATCTCTTCGGAAAGGGCGGGGCCAAGCCGGCTGCCGCCACCTACACCGCCGCCGACATCGAGGTGCTGGAGGGGCTGGAGCCCGTCCGCCGCCGGCCGGGCATGTACATCGGCGGCACGGACGACAACGCCCTGCACCACCTGGCCGCCGAGATCATCGACAACGCGATGGACGAGGCGGTGGCGGGCCACGCCGACTTCATCGAGGTGGTGCTCGACGAGGGCAACTGGCTGTCCGTGCGCGACAACGGGCGGGGGATCCCGGTGGACCCGCACCCGAAATTCCCCAAGCTGAGCGCGCTGGAGGTGATCCTCACCACGCTGCATTCGGGCGGCAAGTTCTCCGGCAAGGCCTACGACACCTCGGGCGGGCTGCACGGCGTGGGTTCGTCGGTGGTGAACGCGCTGTCGGATGCGATGGAGGTGGAGGTGGCGCGCGGCGGCGAGCTGTTCCGCCAGTCCTACGCCCGCGGCAAGCCCACCACGAAGCTGCGGCGCGAGGGGGAGACGCGCAACCGCCGCGGCACCACCATCCGCTTCCACCCGGACCCCGAGATCTTCGGCAAGCTGCCCTTCCGGGCGGAGCGGCTGTTCAAGCTGTGCCGCTCCAAGGCCTACCTGTATCGGGGCGTGGAGATCCGCTGGCGCTGCGCCCCGTCCCTGGTGGCGGGCGGCGACACGCCGGCCGAGGCCACGCTGCACTTCCCGGGCGGGTTGTCCGACTTCCTGGCCACCGCCATCGAGGGCAAGGCCACCGTGACGCCGGCCCCCTTCGCCGGCACCGCCGAGTTCCCGGACCGCGCCGGGCGCTGCGAATGGGCGATCGCCTGGCTGGAGGCGGGCGAGGGGTTCCTGTCCACCTACGCCAACACCATCCCCACGCCGCTGGGCGGCACGCACGAGGCGGGGCTGCGCAACGCGCTGGTGAAGGGCCTGCGCTCCTTCGGCGAGATGAAGAAGGAGAAGCGCGCCGCGAGCGTGACCGCCGAGGATTTGTTCGGCGGCATGGCGGGGATGCTGTCCGCCTTCATCCGCGACCCGCATTTCCAGGGCCAGACCAAGGACCGGCTGACCAACGCCGACGCGCAGAAGCTGGTGGAGGCCGCGCTGCGCGACCATTTCGACCACTGGCTGGCCGGCGACCCGGCGAATGCCGACAACCTGCTGGCCTTCGCCATCGAGCGCGCGGAGGAGCGGCTGCGCCGCCGTGCCGAGAAGGACACCCCGCGCAAGACCGCCACCCGCAAGCTGCGCCTGCCCGGCAAGCTGGCCGACTGCGCGCGCGACACCGCCGAGGGCACCGAGATCTTCCTGGTGGAGGGCGACAGCGCCGGCGGCTCCGCCAAGCAGGCGCGCGACCGCGAGACCCAGGCGGTGCTGCCCCTGCGCGGCAAGATCCTCAACGTCGCCAGCGCCTCGGCGGAAAAGCTTCGCGGCAACCAGGAGCTGAAGGACCTGGTCGAGGCGCTGGGCTGCGGGGTGGGCGAGCGCTTCGACATCGCCCGCCTGCGCTACGCGCGCATCGTCATCATGACGGATGCCGACGTGGACGGCGCGCACATCGCGGCCCTGCTGATGACCTTCTTCTACAAGGAGCTGCCGGAGCTGGTGCGGCAGGGCAAGGTGTACCTGGCCCAGCCGCCGCTGTACCGCCTCCAGGCCGGCGGCAAGTCCGTCTACGCCATGGACGACAAGGACCTGGAGCGGCAGCGCAAGAAGCACTTCAAGGCGAACCAGTCGGTGGAGGTGAGCCGCTTCAAGGGCCTGGGCGAGATGCCGGCCGCGGTGCTGCGCGACACGACGATGCAGGCGGCCAAGCGCACCCTGCTCCAGGTCGTGCTGCCGCCGGAGGAGCGGGCGCGCACGGCGGAGCTGATGGAGGCGCTGATGGGCCGCCGGCCCGAGCTGCGGTTCAAGTTCATCCAGGAAAACGCGGCGAGCCTGGATGCGGAGATGGTGGACGCGTGAGGGCCCCGGCGGCGCGGGTTCACCGCGCCGCCGGTCCCATTACCTCACCGGAACCGGCTGGGCCGGCGCATGGGCCGGTGCCGGGGCGAAGCCGCGCTCCCTGGCGAGCCAGCGCCCGATCTGCATCCCCAGCGCCGTCCCGCCATACTCGCCGAGCTCGCCCGGGCGGCCGGGGGTGCCGGACACGCTGGCCCCATCCGCATCCAGGCGGCTGATGCCGTCCAGGCGCCAATGCACGCCCAGGAACACGCGGCTGAGCGAGTTGTCCACGATCGCCTCCCACAGGCTGGCATGGAGCCGCTCGCGCAAGGGCCGCTTGCCGCCGGTCACCGGGTCGTCATGCGTGCCGTCCAGCTCGTCGGAGGTGAAGCGGAACGCGATCGTGTCCTCCTCCGCATCGGTGAAGGCCAGCGCCTCGCGGTCGCGGATGAAGTTGCGGAGCACCTCCATGGCTGCGGCGCCGAAGGTCGCGTGGCCCGAGGGGTAGGCGGGGAAGTCCGGCGTCTTGCCGACATCCGCGGGCATGCCGTTGGTGGCGGGCTTCCCGTAGGGCTTCCAGCGGGCCTCGCCCTGCGGCTGGGCGTGGCGCACGCCCACCACCGGCCGCCACAGCATGTGCAGCGGGCTGTACTTGAAGCGCCAGGCCTGGATGCCGGCATCGCCCATCGCCACGGCGACGGCCGCCAGCGCATGCAGCCACTCGCGCGGGGAATAGGAGCGCGGCCGCTGGTCCAGCACCGCCAGCGCCACCTGCATGTACAGGCGCGGCGGCGTGCCGATGCCATCGGCGCCGTCATAGCCCCAGAAGATCCCCGTCTCGAGCTGGTGCTGGCTGCGGACATGGGAGTGCAGCGCGCCGAAATCCCGTACCTCGGCCAGTTCCTGCATGTAGTAGGGGCCGGGCTTGAACGGCACGTTCTCCACCAGGCCGTCCATCGCCATGGCGCCGGGCGGCGGCACCAGCCAGGCGGCGTCCGCCGGCATCAGGAAGGGCGCGGCATCGCCCCAGCGGACGCCGGCATAGCCCTGGCCGCAGTCCTCCGGGTCCTCGACGTGGTCGAACTCGGCGTGGGGCGCGTAGGGCGCCTTCGCCATGTAGGGCTCGTCCTTCGAGCGCCAGGCCCGGCAGGCAGCGGCCACCGCGTGGCCGGCGGCTTCGCTGCGGGCATCCACCGCATGGGACATCTTCCACATGGCGAGCTGGGCCTGGAGGAAGTTGCCCTGGCGCGGGTAGAGCGCCATCAGCAGGTGCCAGGCCGCGGAGCAGGCGGCGCCCACGGGGTCGGGCACCGGCCCGGGCGGCGCCATCTCCGGCCGGAAGGGCGCGGGGTGGGCCTGGCCTGCCTCGAAGGCGTCGTGCATCGCCATCAGGGTCATGGTCAGCGCGCGGGCACTGCGGAAGGGGCCGCGGTTGTCGCCGGGATCCGGCACGATGGCGGGCGTGTGGTCGCGCCGGTTGGCTTCGAGGGCGGCGTTGATCCAGAAACGGAGCGCGCGTCGCTCCTGCGGGTCGTGGCTCATGGCACAGTCTCTCCAGGAACGCACCCCGGAGAGAGCCTGCCCTGGAATGCAACCTGCTGCCAAGCGAATTCGCGTCAGCCTTCGATGATCGTCCGTCCGGGCGACAGGCTGGCCCGGGCCGCCTCCAGCAAGGCGCGGTACTGGTCCACCGGCAGGATCACGAACGCGTCGCGGCCGTGGCGCGTCAGCACCAGCGGGCCACGCAGGGCGGCGTCCAGCAACTTCGGCTGCGCCTCCTCCATCACCGCGAAATCGGCGCGCGGGACGGATTCGAGCGGGGTCACAGCGGCTTGTTCGCGCGCTCCAGCAGGCGGGAGAAGAAGCCGGGCTTCCTCTCGGCCTTCGGGGCAGCGGCCGGGGCGGCCTCGGCCTCGGCGCGCTTCTCCTTGTCGCGCATCCAGGCGTTCAGGCTCATGCCGGCCTTCCTCGCGCGCTTTTCCTCGTAGGCCCGCTGGCCGGGCGTCAGCTTCGTGGCATCCATGGCGCACATCTGCCCGTGCTTGCGGCACAGGGCAAGCGCGGGCAGACACGGGGCATGGACGCGAAGGTGAAGGCGCATATCTGGGTCGGCATGGCGGTCCGCCTGTCCGACATGGCGGGGCGGCCGGCGGCGGTGCTGCGCCGCGGCGATCCCGACAGCGGCGGCATCCTGTGCGTGCTGCGCGGCCGCGCCGGCTGCGCCGT
>JALHNW010000220.1 GCA_022843345.1 Rubritepida sp.
GAATGGGCTGCGGCTCGGCCGGGCGGGGGGTCTTGCGCAGGGCGTTCAGCGTGAAGGAGGGAATGATGCGCCCGCCGATCAGCCCGACCAGCAGCAGCGCCACGTCGGCCAGCAGCAGCTGCCCGCGCGCCCAGCCATCGGCCCACCAGCCCGCCGCCTCGCCCAGCATCAGCAGGTCCCCGGCCCACAGGCCCAGCACCAGCAGCGGCGGGCCCCACAGCCGCGCCTTGTTGGCCTTCACGAGGGCGGGCGCCACCAGCAGCAGGGCGGCCGGCAGGGGCAGCAGCGCCAGCGGCGCGGCGATGGTGAGCGGGACCGGCGAGCCCGGCAGCAGCACCAGCCGCGCCAGCAGGAACAGCGCCACCAGGCCGGCCAGCGGCGCGCCGGCATAGCCGCGCCGGCCGGTCCAGTTCGGCACCGCCGTCAGCAGGAAACCCACCACGGCCGCGGTCACGAAGCCGGCCAGCATCTCATGCGCGTGCCATCGCAGGAGCGGCAGAGGCCCATCGGGCAGCGGCAGCCCGGCAAGGGAGGCGACCCAGAGGCCGACGCCGAGCACCGCCCAGATGGCGGCCAGCAGGAAGAAGGGGCGGAAGCCATGCGCGAGCAGCGCGATGGCGGGGATGCGTGCGGTCATGCCGCGCCGCATAGGGAAGCGGCCCCGCGCCGTCCTTGTCCTGGAACAAGGACGGCGCGGAGCGCGCCGGTCAGCGGCGCAGGCCGAGACGGCCGATCAGCGCCTCGTAGCGCTTCTGGTCGCGCTTCTTGACGTAGTCCAGCAGGCCGCGGCGCGCGCCCACCAACACCAGCAGCCCGCGGCGCGAATGGAAGTCCTTCGCGTGCGTCTTCAGGTGCTCGGTGAGGTTGGCGATCCGCTCGGAGAGCAGGGCGACCTGCACCTCGGGCGAACCGGTGTCGCGCGGCTTGGTGGCGTATTCGGCGATGAGCGCGGTGCGGCGCTCGGCAGTGATGGACATCGCGATGTTCCTTCGCAGCGGGTTCAGGATGCCGGTCCGCCGGCCGTCAGGCTTGTGCCATCAGGCGCTCGGGTTGCAGCTGCCCGTCTTCCAGGCGGCAGAGACCCACGAACCGCCCCGCTGCCAGCACGCGCACCAGCCCCCCATCGGGGTCGGCGGCGTCCGGAATGCGGCCCATGAACTCCACCAGGCTGAGCGCCTGGCCGAAGCCGAGCCGCGCGGCCTCCGCCTCCGTCGCGGCCAGTGCCGGGATGTCGGCCAGCGCGGTCGCGAGAGGAAGCAGGAGGTCCAGCGAAGGAGGCGGGGTATCGCCCGCCACCACGATCCTGTCCAGGGTGATTCCGTCCGTCTCCAGGAAGGGGCCGACCCGCGTGCGGCGCAGGGCGGCCACGTGGCCCACCGTGCCGCAGGCCAGGGCGAGGTCGCGCGCCAGGGAGCGCATGTACACGCCCTTGCCCGACTGCACCTCGAAGATCGCCGTGTCGGCGTCCACCCGCTCCACCAGCTCGAAGCGGTCCACGCGCGCGGGGCGCGCCTCCAGCTGCACCGCCACGCCCTCGCGCGCCAGGTCGTAGGCGCGCTCGCCATTCACCTTGATGGCGGAATAGATGGGAGGGACCTGCATGATGTCGCCGCGAAGGGGCGCCAGCGCGGCCTGGATCGCGGCGTCGTCGGGGCGGGCGTCGCTGGTCTGCGTCACCTGCCCGTCGGCGTCGTCGCTGTCGCGCGCCTCGCCGAAGCGGAGCGTGAAGCGGTACACCTTGGTGCCGTCCATCACGTAGGGCACGGTCTTGGTGGCGGCGCCGAAGGCGATGGGCAGCAGCCCGGTGGCCAGCGGGTCCAGCGTGCCGCCGTGGCCGGCCTTCTGCGCCTCGAAGGCGCGCTTCACCTGGTTGACCACGTCGGTGGAGCCGATGCCGGTGGGCTTGTCCACGATCAGCCAGCCGTCGATCGGGCGGCCCTTGGGCTTGCGGCGGAAGTTCTTGCGCAACGGATCAGTCCTGTTCGTCGTCGGTCGTTCGGGCGGGGTCGCGGGCGGCCCCTTGGGCAGGGGGCGAAAGGTCGCGCGCGACCTCGGGGCGGCGCATCAGCCGGTCCATCTCCAGCGCGTAGTCCAGCGCCGTGTCGGTCTGGAAATGCAGCTCGGGCGCGAATCGCAGGCGCACCCGCCGCGCCACCTGCTGGCGCAGCCAGGGAGCGTTGGCCTTCAGCGCCTCCATGTGCTCGGGCGCGAGGTTGCGGCCGAGACCGGAGACGAAGGCCGTCATGTGCCGCAGGTCGGGCGAGGCGCGGACCTCGGTGACGGTGATCGGCACGCCCCAGAGGGATTCGTCCGGCCAGTCGCCGCGCTCGATCACGGCGGCGAGGACGTGGCGCACCTCCTCGGCGACGCGGAGCTGGCGCTGGGAGGGGCCGTTGGGGGTGATGCGTGGGCGCTTGCTGTGCATGGGGAACCTCGGAACGGGCGAAGATTGGGACTTCGCCAATACAATCCGGCCGCACAGCGGCCGGCGCGCCCAGACCTACCGGACGGCCCACGCGCCAGAGGCGGCGCGAAGCCAAGGCCGCGGATGCGGCCGCCCGGCGTCTGAGGGCTTGAAAAAGCTGCTTCGAGGCCGAGCCCGGCGCCGCGGCTAAGCCGCGGCGACGGTCTCGGTCTCGAAGCACTCGATCACGTCGCCGACGCGGATGTCGTCGTAGTTCCGGAAGCCCATGCCGCACTCGTAGCCGTTGGTGACTTCCTTCACGTCATCCTTGAAGCGGCGCAGCGTGGACAGCTCGCCCTCGTGGATCACGACGCCCTCGCGCAGCAGGCGCACGCCGCAGCCGCGCTTCACCACGCCCTCGGTCACGCGGCAGCCGGCCACGTTGCCCAGTCGCTTGACCTCGAACACCTGCAGGATGGAGGCGTAGCCGATGAAGTTCTCGCGCTGCACCGGGGCGAGGCGGCTCTTGTACAGCGCCTCGATGTCGTCCTGCACCTGGTAGATGATGGAGTAGTACCGGATGTCCACGCCGTCGCGCTGCGCCATCTCGCGCGCCTGCGCCGTGGCGCGGACGTTGAAGGCGACGACCACGGCGTTGGACGCCTTGGCCAGCTGCACGTCGGATTCGGTGATCTGGCCCACGGCGGAATGCAGCACGCGGACCTTGACCTCGTCGTTGCCCAGCTTGGACAGCGTGGCGTTGATCGCCTCCGCGCTGCCCTGCACGTCGGCCTTGACGACGACCGCCACCTCCTTCTGCTGGCCCGCGGCGATGCGCGCCAGCATGTCGTTCAGCGTGCCGCGGCCGGCACCCAGGGCGGCGGCGGCCTTGTCGCGCGCCTTGCGCTGGCGGAACTCGCTCACCTCGCGCGCGCGGACCTCGTTCTCGACGGCCAGCACCGTCTCGCCCGCGCCCGGCACGCCAGACAGGCCCAGCACCTCGACCGGGATGGACGGCCCGGCGACCTTGGCCGGCTTGCCCTTGTCGTCCACCAGCGCGCGCACGCGGCCCCATTCGGAGCCGGCGACGACGATGTCCCCGGTCTTCAGCGTGCCCTTCTGCACCAGCACGGTGGCCACCGGGCCGCGCCCGCGGTCGAGCTTGCTCTCGATCACGGTGCCCTCGCCCGGGCGGTTCGGGTTGGCGCGCAGGTCCAGGATCTCGGCCTGCAGCGAGATGGCCTCCAGCAGCTTGTCCAGGTTGGCGCCGGTCTTGGCGCTGACCTGGATCTCCTGCGTCTCGCCGCCCAGGCTTTCCACCTGCACGTCGTGCTGCAGCAGCTCGTTGCGCACGCGGTCGAGGTTCACGCCCGGCTTGTCGATCTTGTTCACCGCGACGATCAGCGGCACCTCGGCGGCCTTGGCGTGGCGGATGGCCTCGATGGTCTGGGGCATCACGCCGTCATCGGCGGCCACCACCAGCACCACCATGTCCGTCACCGACGCGCCGCGGGCGCGCATGGCGGTGAAGGCCTCGTGGCCCGGCGTGTCCAGGAAGGTGACGCGCCCGGCCGCGGTGTCCACCGTGTAGGCGCCGATGTGCTGGGTGATGCCGCCAGCCTCCTTCGCCGCCACGTCGGTCTTGCGCAGCGCGTCCAGCAGCGACGTCTTGCCGTGGTCCACGTGGCCCATGATGGTGACGACGGGCGCGCGGGGCTCCAGGGCCTCGTCCTCGTCCACCGCGCCGTCCAGGCCGACCTCGATGTCGTCCTCCGCCACGCGCTTCACGCGGTGGCCGAACTCCTGCGCCACCAGCTCCGCCGTGTCTGCGTCGATGCTCTGCGTGATGGTCGCCATCACGCCCATGCGGAACAGCGCCTTCACCACCTCGCCGGCGCGCGACGCCATGCGGTTGGCCAGCTCCTGCACCGTGATGGTCTCGGGGATCACCACGTCGCGCACCACGCGCTCGCTGCCCGAGCGCAGGCGGGCCAGCTCGGCCTGCCGGCGCTCGCGCTCGCGGGCGCGGCGGATGGAGGCGATGGAGCGGCCGCGGTCGTCGTCGCCCTCCATCGCCGCACCCACGTCGATGCGGCCCTCGCGGCGGGGGCCCGCCA
>JALHNW010000221.1 GCA_022843345.1 Rubritepida sp.
TGGCGCAGCTCGGCCGCCGCACCCCAGCCGGCGGCGATCGGCACCGCGCCGGCGGCGGCCGCCAGCGTCGTCATCAGGATGGGGCGGAAGCGCAGCAGGCACGCCTCGCGCACCGCGGCCAGCGGCTGCACCCCCTGGCGCTGGCGGTGCAGCGCCACGTCCACGATCATGATCGCGTTCTTCTTCACCAGCCCGATCAGCAGCAGCACGCCGATCACCGCGATCACGGAAAGATCGAGCCCGAACACCCACAGCGTCGCGAAGGCGCCCAACGCCGCGCCCGGCAGGCCGGACAGGATGGTGAGCGGGTGGATGAAGCTCTCGTAGAGCACGCCGAGCACGACATACATGATCAGCACGGCGGCCAGCACCAGCCAGCCCTGCCCCGCCAGCGCCTGCTGGAACACCTGGGCCGAGCCGCTGAAGCCCGTCACCACCGTGGGCGGGATGCCCATCTCCTGCTCCACCGCGCGGATGGCGTTCACCGCGTCGCCCAGCGCCACGCCGGGCGCGGTGTTGAAGCCGACCGTCACCGCCGGCAGCTGCCCCTGGTGCCCGACCGTGAGCGGGCCCGAGCGCCGCTCGATGGTGGCGAGCGCGGAGAGCGGCACCAGCCGCCCGGTGTTGGCGCGCAGGTACAGCTTGGCAAGCCCCGTCTCGTCCCGCTGGTCCTCCGGCAGCGCCTCCAGGATCACCGGATAGGCGTTGGCCTGGCCGTAGATGGTGCTGATCTGCCGCGCCCCGAAGGCGGAGTAGAGCGCCTGGCGCACCTGGTCCACGGAAACGCCCAGCGCGGTCGCGCGGTCGCGGTCCACGTTCACCATCACCACCGGGCTGTCGAGCTGGAGGTCGGTGTTCACGTCCTGCAGCTGCGGCAGGCGGGCCAGGCGCTGCTCCAGCCGCGGCGCCCATTCGTACAGCTCGTCCAGCCGCAGGCCCTGCATGGTGTAGATGTAGAGCGTGCGGCTCTGCCGCGCCCCGAAGGAGATGTTCTGGATCGGCTGGATGAACACGCGCATCCCCGGCACGCCCGCGGCCTGCCGGCGCAGGTCCTGGATCACCTGCTCCACCGCCGGGCGCTGGGCGCGCGGCTTCAGCTCCACGAACAGCCGCCCCTGGTTGATGGAGGCCGAGCCGCCCGTGGCGCCCACGGAGGAGACGACGGAGGCGACGTGCGGGCTGCGCTCGAAGATCGTCGCCACGCGCGCCTGCATCTCGCCCATCGCCATGATGGAGCTGCCGCGCGGCCCTTCCGTGTTGACGGTGAGCAGGCCGGTGTCCTCCACGGGGAAGAAGCCCTTGGGCATCGTCACCGCCATCCACCCCGCGCCGATGACGGAGGCGAAGAACAGCACCCACACCACCATCCGGAAGCGCAGCGACAGGTCCAGCAGCCAGGCATAGGCGCGCTCCACGCCCACGAAGCCGCGCTCCAGCGTGCGGTCCAGCCAGCCGGGCCGGGCGTGCCGCGCCGGCAGGCGGCTGGCCATCAGCGGCGTCAGCGTCAGCGACACCACCAGGGACGCGATGACGGCGAGCGAGACGGTGGCGGCGAAGGCGTTGAACACGCGCCCCACCACGCCCCCCATCAGCAGGATGGGCAGGAACACCGCGATCAGCGACACGGTGATGGACAGCACGGTGAAGCCGACTTCCTTCGCGCCCTTGATAGCGGCCTCGACCGGCTTCATCCCCTCCTCGATGTGGCGCATGATGGCTTCCAGCACCACGATCGCGTCGTCCACGACGAGGCCCACCGCGATGGTCAGCCCCAGCAGCGTCACGTTGTCGATGCCGTAGCCCAGCGCGTACATCAGCCCGAAGGTGACGCAGAGCGAGATGGGCACGGCGACGGAGGGGATCAGCGTCGCCGTCATCCGCCGCAGGAACAGGAAGCAGACCAGCGTCACCAGCCCGATGGCGATCACCAGGTGATGCTGCACGTCTGCCACCGAGGCGCGGATGGATTTCGAGCGGTCGAGCATCACCCCCAGCCGCGCGCCGGGCGGCAGGGCGGATTGCAGCGCCTCGAGGTTGCCCATCACGCCGTCCACCACGTCCACCGTGTTGGCGTCTGGCTGGCGGAACACGGCCAGCACCAGCGCGCGGCTCCCGTCGCGCCAGGAGGCCACGCGCTCGTTCTGCACGCCGTCCGCCACCTCGGCGATCTCGCCCAGGCGCACCGGCGCGTTGGCGCGGCCCGAGACGACGAGCTGCGAGAAGGCGGCCGCGTCCTGCGGCTGGTCGTTGGCGCGCAGCGTCAGCTGCTGGCGCGTGCCGGTCAGCAGCCCCACGGGGGCGTTGCTGTTGGCGGCCTGGATCGCCTGGCCCACCGTGTCGAAGGCCATGCCCATGGCGGCGATCCGGTCGGGGTCCAGGCGCACGCGCACGGAGTAGATCTGCTCGCCGAAGGTCGTCACCTGCGCCACGCCCTGCACGCGCGAGAGCGAGGGGGCGATGATGGTGGAGGCCACGTCCTGCAGCCGGTACAGCGGCACGTCGCCCCCGCCGAGCGTGAGCAGCAGCACGGGCGCATCCGCCGGGTTCACCTTGCGGTAGGAGGGCGGCACCGTCATCTCGATCGGCAGGCGGCGCTGGGCGCGCGTCAGCGCCGCCTGCACGTCCTGCGCCGCGCTGTCGATGTTGCGGCCCAGCTGGAATTGCAGCGTGAGGTTCAGCGTGTCCTGCCCCGACGTGCTGTTCATGCTCTCCAGCCCCGCGATGGTGGAGAACTCGCGCTCCAGCGGCAGGGCCACGGAGGTGGCCATCGTCTCCGGGCTCGCGCCGGGGAAGGTGGCGAAGACGGAGATCACCGGGAAGTCCACGCGCGGGACGGCCGCCACCGGCAGCCGGGTGTAGGCGACGATGCCCGCCACCACCGCCGCGATGGACAGCAGCAGCGTCATCACGGGCCGGCGGATGCAGAATTCGGAGATGTGCATGGTGTTCAGCCCGCCTGGCTGACGCGTTGCGGGGCCGGTGCGGGGGGCGCGCCGCGTTCCTGCGCCCGCGCGCCGTCGGTGACGCGCTGCGCGCCGTCCACGATCACCTTGTCGCCGTCGGCGATCTCGCCGCGCACCACCGCGCGGTCGCGCATCGTGCGGACCAGGGTGACGACGCGCCGCCGCGCCACGCCCTCGGGCGAGAGCACGAAGACGAAGCGGCCGTTCTGCCCCGTCTGCAGCGCGGCGGCCGGGATGCTCACCGCGTCCTGGTCCACCGCGGGGCTCAGCGTCACGCGCACGTACTGCCCGGGCCACAGCGCGCCCGTGGGGTTGGCGAAGCGCGCGCGCAGCTGGATCGTGCCGGTCTGGGTGTCCACCGCGCTGTCCACGAAGACGAGCTGCCCGGTGGAGGTTTCCTGCCCCTCGCCATCCGGCGTCGCCCGCACGGGGATGCCGGCGGGCGTGGACAGCGCGGCGCGCACCTGCGGCAGCCAGCGCTCGGGCACGGCGAACTGCACCAGCACGGGGTCCATCTGGGTGATGGTGCCCAGCGGCGTGCTCTCGGCCGCGCGCACGAAGTTGCCCACGCGCAGCGGCAAGGCGCCAAGCTTGCCGTCCACCTCCGCCGTGATGCGCGCGAATTCCAGGTTCAGCCGCGTCTGCTGGATCTGCGCCTCCATGGCACGCGCGTTGGCCGCGGCGGCGGCGGCGTCGGCCTGTGCCTGCTCAAAGCGCTGGGCGGCCGTGAAGCCCCCGCCGCGCAGCGACTGGTAGCGCACGGCGTCCGCCTCCGTGCGCGTCGCCTGGGCGCGCAGCGCGGCCAGCTGCGCCTCCTGCTGCGCCAGCGTCGCCTGGTAGAAGCGGCTGTCCAGCGTGAACAGCCGGTCGCCGCGGCGGACCATCTGCCCCTCGGTGGCGTGGACCTGGGTGATCTGGCCGTCCACCCGCGTGCGGATGGTGACCACCGATTCGGCCACCACCGTGCCGTTCGCCAGCACCTCCACCGGCAGGGCGCCCACGCGCGCGGGCTCCGTCGTCACCGGGATGGCCGGCTGCTGGGCCATGGCGGGAACGGCGGCGAGCAGGCTGAGCAGGAGGAGGAAGCGGCGCATCGGAACTCCGGCAGGCGGTCTGGCCCGGCCGGTCGTCCGGCCTCACCCTGATATCTGGTCCCGGGCGCAAGGCGCACCAGGGGCGTCGGGCATCATAGCACCGCGGGACGGCGCCTTCCTCAACTGACAAGGCGTCCACGTTACGCTTCGTCACGCGCGCGGATGCCGGCGTGCTGCCTGATTCGGCATTCCGCGCGGGTGATCCGTGCCCTAGCCTTCCGCGCAACGACTCCGAGGGGCGAGGCGATGCGGCGCTGGTGGATGATCCTGTGCATGGCGCTGTGGCCCCTGGCCGCGGGCGCCTTCGACCTTCCCGGCCTGTCGGGGGACAGCCAGGGCTACCGCACGGCGCTGGAGCGCCGCTTCCCGGCCGGCAGCACGCCCCAGCAGCGCGCCGCCGCCGATGCCCGCATCGCCGCCGCC
>JALHNW010000222.1 GCA_022843345.1 Rubritepida sp.
CGCCGCAGCCCCGGCCGCGGGCACGGCGCGCGCGGGCGCATCGGGGCCGGCGCATGAAGAAGATCCTCATTGCCAACCGCGGCGAGATCGCGCTGCGCGTGCACCGCGCCTGCCAGGAGATGGGCATCCGCACGGTCGCCGTGCATTCCACCGCCGATGCCTCGGCCATGCACGTCCGCCTGGCGGATGAGAGCGTGTGCATCGGCCCGCCCTCGGCGCGCGACAGCTACCTCAACGTCGCCGCCATCCTGAGCGCCGCGACGATCACGGGCGCGGAGGGCATCCACCCCGGCTACGGCTTCCTGAGCGAGAACGCCCGCTTCGCCGAGATGGTGGAGGCGCACGGCCTCACCTTCATCGGCCCGACGGCGGACCACATCCGCATGATGGGCGACAAGATCGCCGCCAAGGACGCGATGCGCCGGCTGGGCGTCCCCCTCGTTCCCGGTTCGCTGGGCGCGCTGGAATCGCTGGACGAGGCCCGCACGGTGGCCGAGCAGGTCATGTATCCCGTGCTGATCAAGGCCGCGGCCGGCGGCGGCGGGCGCGGCATGAAGGTCGCCCGCAACGCCGACGAGATCGAGGAGGCATGGCGCGTCGCCCGCACCGAGGCCAAGGCGGCCTTCGGCGACGACGCCGTGTACCTGGAGAAGTATCTCGACCGGCCCCGCCACATCGAGTTGCAGATCCTGGCCGACACCCACGGCAACGTGGTGCATTTCGGCGAGCGCGACTGCTCCCTGCAACGCCGCCACCAGAAGCTGGTGGAGGAGGCGGGCTCCCCGGTGCTGACGGCCGCCGAGCGCGACGCGCTGGGCGCGCAGGTGACGACGGCGCTGAAGGGCCTGGGCTACCGCAACGCCGGCACGCTGGAGTTCCTCTGGCAGGACGGGCAGTTCGCCTTCATCGAGATGAACACCCGCCTGCAGGTCGAGCACCCGGTCACCGAGATGGTCTGCGGCGTGGACCTGGTGCGCGAGCAGATCCGCATCGCCGCCGGCGAGGCGCTGGGCTACGGCCAGGAGGATGTGCGCTTCGGGGGCCACGCCATCGAGTGCCGCATCACCGCCGAGGACCCGGAAACCTTCGCCCCCTCGCCCGGCAAGGTGACGACCTTCCACGCGCCCGGCGGCCTGGGCGTGCGGGTGGATAGCGCGCTGTATTCCGGCTATTCGGTGCCGCCGCACTACGACAGCCTGGTGGCGAAGCTGGTGGTCCACGCGCCGACGCGCGCCCAGGCCATCGCCCGCGCCCGCCGCGCGCTGGACGAGATGGTGGTGGATGGGATCAAGACGACCATCCCGCTGCACCGTCGGATCATGGCGGACCCGGAATTCCAGGCCGGCGACTACACGATCCATTGGCTGGAGCGCTTCGTGGCGCGGTGAGGCGGCCGTAGACTTGGCCAGGTTTTCTTGAAATCTGGCCAGACCGCGCCCAAGCTCCGGGCATGAACCACTCCATCGTCGAGGCGAAGAACAACCTCTCCGCGTTGATTGACCGCGTCGCGGCGGGCGAGGAGGTGGTGATCACCCGCCACGGCCGGCCGGTGGCGCGGATCGTGCCGGTGGAAGGCGAGGGGCCGCTCGACGGGCCAGGGCTGCTGGCCCTCCTGGAGCGGGTGCGGGTCACGCCCGAGGCTCCGCTCGACGTCTCCGCCACGGCGCTGATCCGCGAGATGCGCGACGAAGGGCCATGAGGCCCTGCTACGCCGACACCTCGGTCATCGTCTCGCTCATTATCGTGGATGATGGCGCGGCGGCGGCGGCGCGCATGGTGGGCAGGGCCGCAGGCCTGCTGGTCAGCGACTTCATGCGCGCGGAGCTCGCAGCCGCCGTGGCACGCCGCGTCCGCATGGCCCGGCTGCGGCCCGACGAGGCGACAAGGGCCTTCGACGCGCTCGACCGGCTGGCCAGCCGGTCCGTGCCATGCCACGTCGAGGCGGAGGACATCCGGCTGGTCGAAGCCTGGCTGCGGCGGCTCGACATGAACCTGCGCGCGCCCGGCGCGCTGCACCTGGCCATGGCGCGCCGCCTCGACGCGCCCCTCCTCACCCTGGATGACGGCATGGCCGGGGCCGCCCGCGCCCTCGGCATCCCGCTCGCCGCATGAGCCGCCGGCGCATCGAGATCACGCCCGAGATGATGCTGCGGGCCTATCGCCTCGGCCTCTTCCCCATGGCGGAAAGCCGGGACAGCGACACGCTGTACTGGCTTGACCCGGAGCTGCGCGGCGTCATCCCGCTCGACGGTTTCCACGTCCCGCGGCGGCTGGCGCGCACCATTCGCCAGGGGCGCTTCCTCGTCACGGCCGACCGTGCCTTCCCTCGCGTGTTGGGGCTCTGCGCCGCGCCGCGCCGCGGCTCCTTCGACTCCTGGATCAACGCCGAGATCACGGCGCTGTTCACCGCGCTGCACGGCCAGGGCCACGCCCATTCGGTGGAAACCTGGCTGGATGGGGAGCTGGTGGGCGGGCTCTACGGCGTGTCCATCGGCGGGGCGTTCTTCGGCGAAAGCATGTTCTCGCGCGAGACGGACGCCTCGAAGGTGGCGCTGGTGCACCTCGTCGCGCGGCTGCGCCTGGGCGGCTACGCGCTGCTGGACGCGCAGTTCACCACGGAGCACCTGGCCCAGTTCGGCACGCAGGAGGTGCCGCGCGCCGCCTACAAGGCGCGGCTGACGCGGGCGCTGGAAGTGCCGGCGCGCTTCCCGCGCGACGCCACGCCGGAGGCCGTGCTGGCGGAGGTGGCGGCGCTGCGCGCGGCGATCTGAGCGCCCGGTCACCCGGAGACCGGGCGCTACTCCACCCTGATGCCCGAGAAGCGCACCAGCTCGGCGTGGCGCTTCAGGTCCTCCTCCAGCAGCGCGGACAGGCGCGCGGGCTCGCCGCCGATGATGTCCAGCCCCTGGCCTTCCAGCCGCGCGCGGCTTTCGGGCTGCTGGAGGATCTCGTTCACCAGCCGGTTCATCGCCGCGCGCACCGGCGCGGGCGTGCCGCGGGGTGCCAGGATGGCGAACCAGGAGCCGAACTCCAGCCCCGGCATGCCCAGCTCCGCCGTCGTCGGCACCTCCGGCAGCACGGGGGAGCGGCGGTCGCTCAGGATGGCGACCGGCGTCACCTGCCCGCCGCGCACCTGCGGCGCCGCGCCGGTGACGAGGTTGAACATCACCTGGATGCGGCCGGTGAACAGGTCGGTGAAGCCCTGCTGGATGCCGGCATAGGGGATGTGCACCATCTCGGTCCCCGTGCGCTGGCGGTACAGCTCGCCCGCCAGGTGCATGGAGGAGCCGTTGCCGGATGAGCCGAAGGACAGCGCGCCCGGCTCGCGCCGCAGCCGCTCGGTCAGCTCGGCCAGGGTGCGGACGCCCAGCGCGTTGTTCACCACCAGGATGTTCGGGACGTTGCCGAGCAGGATCACCGGCTCGAAATCGCGCCGCGGGTCGAAGGACAGGTCGCGGTACAGCGCCGGGCTGGTGGCCAGCGTGCCGGACCAGGAGAACAGGAAGGTCTGCCCGTCGGGCGCCGCGCGCGCCACGGCGGTGGCGCCGACGTTGCCGTTGGCGCCGGGCCGGTTCTCCACCACCGTGCGCTGGGGCAGGCGCTTGTCCAGTTCCTGCGCCAGCAGCCGGGCGATGGTGTCCGCGGTGCCGGCACCCCCGGCGGCCGGGACGACGAGGCGGATCACGCGGTCCGGCCAGCCGGCGGGCAGGTCCTGGGCCATGGCGGCGGCGGGCGTGGCGGCGAGGCCGGCGAGCAGCAGGCGGCGGGAGGGGAAGGGCATCGGCTTCCGTTCGGCGCGGTTCGGCCCACATGCTGCACCGGATGCGCCCGCTGATCCACCGCAATTGCGGCGGTGCAGCATGGCTGGCAGCATCCGCGCAGCTTTCGGGACTTCGCGATGAACCAGACCACCCGCATCACCCCGCCCGGCCTGCTGGCGCACGAGGCGCGCGTCGGCGCCGACCTCGACGCGCTGAACCTGCCGCCGAAGCCCTGGCTGCCGCCGATGATGCGCGATGGCCAGCGCGTGCTGGACGTGGCGGTGGTAGGCGCGGGGATGAACGGCATCGCGGCCGCGGGCGCGCTGCTGTTCAAGGGCATCGGCAACGTCGCCCTGCTGGACCGGAGCGCGCCCGGGCAGGAAGGCCCCTGGGTGACCTGGGCGCGGATGGACACGCTGCGCTCGCCCAAGACGCTGCCGGGGCCGTGCTTCGGCATCCCCTCGCTGACCTTCCGCGCGTACCACACGGCCCTGCACGGCGAGGCGGGGTGGGAGGCGCTCTACAAGATCCCCAACGCCGCGTGGCAGGACTACCTGTCCTGGCTGATGCGCGTGCTCCGGCTGCCGGTGCGCCACGGCGCAAAGGTGCTGCGGCTGGAGCCGGCGGAAGGGCTGCTGCGGCTGGCGATGGCCGACGGCACGGCGATGCTGGCGCGCCGCGTGGTCTGGGCCACCGGGCGCGCGGGCGCGGGC
>JALHNW010000223.1 GCA_022843345.1 Rubritepida sp.
CGGCACGCAGGCGCTGCCCTTCCTGCTGGTGCGCGACCTCGGCGCGATGCGGCGCGCCCTGCGCGGCCTGGCGCGCGGCAACCGCCGGGCCGGGCTGGTGGCCTCCGCCGGGGCGAAGCGGCTGCGCGCCGAGGGGCTGGGCGTGCAGGTGCCCGACATCGCGCGCTTCTTCCTCGACCGCTGGCCGGATGTCCGCGCCTCCGACTCGCTGGAAACCTTCGCCACCGAATATGACTGCCAGGGGCTGGAGCTGGACGTGGTAGGCCTGGCCTGGGGCGGCGACTTCGCGCGCGGCCCCGGCGGCTGGCTGGCGCGCGACTTCGTGGGGCGGCGCTGGAACACCGTCGCCAAGCCGCAGACGCGCGACTTCATCCGCAACACCTACCGCGTCCTCCTCACCCGCGCCCGCTACGAAACCGTGATCTGGGTCCCCCCCGGCTGCGCCCGCACCGACGAGTGGCACGACCCCACGCGCCCCGCCGCCGAGATGGACGCCATCGCGGACTTCCTGCTGCGCTGCGGCGCCCGCCCCCTGGACGACGCCCAGCCCCCTACGGCACGGCCCGCCCTGCTGCCGTAGCCAGCGCCCCCAGCACCTCGCGCACCTCATCCCCCGCCGGCACGGAGAGGCGCAGCTTCATCGCCCACCCCCGCGCCTCGCCCACGCACAGGTGGCCGTCCGCCCGTTGCCCGCCGGCATAGGCCTGCTCCATCACCACGCAGCGCCAGCCGGCGCGCGGCGGCGGCGCCGTCCGCGCGGCCAGCACCTCGTATTGCCGCATGGGCGCCAGGGCGCGGATCTCCTCCTGCGCCCGCCGCAGCTCCTCCTCCACGCCGGCGCGCCGGCGGAACAGGAACACCGTCGCCACCCCCGGCGCGCCAGGCGGCCGGTATTCCGCCGAGGCCCCCAGCCCCGCGCCGCCGGGGCGGGCCTCGAAATCCGTCACGTCCCGCCGTTCCCACCCGGCCACCGCGGCGGGCAGGCGCCCCGCCAGATCGGCGGGGGATTGCGCCAGGGCCGGGGCGGCCAGCAGCAGGAAGGCGGGCAGGCTTCGCATCGCGCCCATCCTAACGCCAAGATGCGCCCATGAGTCGCATCCTCCTCGCCCTCCTCCTGCTCCTCGCCGCCCCCGCCACGGCGGCCGAGGTGAAGCTCGCCACCTGGAACATCGCCTGGCTCACCACCCGCCCGGCCAACGACCCCATGCTCCCGCGCGGCCTTTCCCCCCGCCAACCGGGCGACTGGGACCTGCTGGCCGCCTACGCCCGGCGGCTGGAGGCCGACATCATCGCGCTCCAGGAGGTGGACGGCGAGGAAGCGGTCCACCGCATCCTCCCGGCGCGCGACTGGCAGGTCTTCCTGGCGCGCGAGAACGACATCCAGCGCAGCGGCTTCGCCATCCGCCGCGCCCTGCGCGCGACCCAGAACGAGGACCTGGCCGAGCTCGACCTCATCCCCCACGCCCGCTTCAGCCTGCGCCGCGGCGCGGACGTGACGGTGACGCTGCCCGGCGGCCAGCCCCTGCGCCTGCTCTCCGTCCACCTCAACGCCGGCTGCCGCGAAGGCCCGCTGGACGCCGCGCGGGGGCGCGAATGCGACGCCCTCGCCCGCCAATCCGCCATCCTGGCCGAATGGACACGCGAGCGCCGGCGCGAGGGCACCCCCTTCGCCATCCTGGGCGACTTCAACCGCCGCATGGACCACGCGCGCGACGAGATGTCCGCCGCCCTCGCCCCCATGCTGCGCGCCACGGAAGGCGTCTCCAACCCCTGCTGGGCCGATGCCCGCGGCGGGCGCCCCTTCATCTCCCACATCCTCCTGTTCGGCGAGGCGCAGCGCTGGCTCGTCCCCGGCAGCCTGCGCGTGATGACCTACGCCGAGCGCGCGCCCGAAATGCGCGACCGCCTGTCCGACCACTGCCCCGTCTCCGTCCGGCTGCGCCCCTCGTGAGCGCCTTCGCGCGCGTCACCCTCCCGCTGGCCGCGCTGAACTTCCTCAACCAGGCCAGCCGCGCCCTGCTGGCGGTGATCGGCCCGGCGCTGGCGCTGGAGTTCGGCCTGTCGGCCAGCGACCTCGGCCTGCTCGCCGCCGTGCTGTTCGGCGCCTACGCGCTCACCCAGCTCCCGGCCGGGCTCGCGCTCGACCTCTGGGGCGCGCGGCGCGTGCAGGCCGCGCTGGCGCTGGTGGCGGCGGCGGGCTTCGCGCTGTCCGCCCTCGCGCCGGGCTGGGGCTGGCTCATGCTGGGCCGGGTGCTCACCGGCATTGGCGTGGCGGCGGGGCTGACGGCGATGCTCCAGGCCAACGCGCAGTGGTTCGGGCGCGCGCGTGTGGCGGCGATGACCGGCTCGGGCCTGCTGGTGGGCGCGCTGGGCGGCATGATGGCGACGCTCCCGCTGTCGCTCATCCTGCCCGCCATCGGCTGGCGCGGCGGCTTCGCCTTGCTGGCCGTCCTCGCGCTCGCCGTCGCCGCCTGGATCTGGCTGTCCGTGCCCGACGCCCCGCCCGGCTTCGTGCGCCCCGCCCGCCGGCCGCTGGCGGCCGAGCTGCGCGCCTTCGGCCCCATCTTCCGCCACCCGGCCTTCCTGGGCTTCGTGCCGGCCATCTGCGTGCTGTCGGGCCTGTCCTTCACCTGGCAGGGCCTCTGGGCCGGCCCCTGGCTGCGCGACGTGGCCGGCCTGGGGGCCGAGGCGCGGGCGACGGTGCTGTTCGCCTACGCGCTGGGCATGGCCGTGGGCTCCTTCGCCACCGGGCACCTCGCCTCCTTCGTGCAGGCGCGCGGCTGGCCGCCGCTGGCGGTGTCCTTCGCGGCCATGGGGGTGCAGCTCGCGCTGCAACTGGTCTTCGCGCTGGCCCCGCCCAGCGGCGCCGTGGCGCTGTGCATGGCCTGGGGCGGCTTCGCGCTCGCCGCATCGGCCGGGCCCATCGCCTACGCCGCCATCGGCCAGCGCTTCGGGACCGAGCTGGCGGGGCGGGTGGCCACCGCCATCAACGCCACCATGCTCGCCTTGGTCTTCGTGCTGCAGACCGGCGTCGGCGCGGTGCTGGACCTGTGGCCGCGCACCGCCGATGGCGGGTGGGACCCCGGCGGCTACCGCGCCGCGCTGCTGGGCACCGCGTCGTTGCAGGCGCTGGCATTGCTTTGGGCTTGGCGCGCCGCGCGGCAGGTGCGACCCTGCGAGGCATGAAATTCGACGTCGCCGAAACGCTCCGCCGCTTCCGGGTGGATTCGGGCAAGAACTTCCGCCTCGCGAAGCACGACCCGGCCGACCTGGCCGGCACGGGGCTGGAGAAGGCGACGGCCGCCGAATCCCTCGCCCGCGGCGTCGCCCGCCTGTCGGCCTTGCAGGAGAAGCTCTACGCGCAGGACCGCTGGTCCGTGCTGTGCATCTTCCAGGCGATGGACGCGGCGGGCAAGGACAGCGCCATCAAGCACGTCTTCTCGGGCGTGAACCCGCAGGGCTGCCAGGTGACGGCCTTCAAGCAGCCCGGCCCGGTGGAGCTGGACCACGACTTCCTGTGGCGCCACTGGGAGCACCTGCCGGCCCGCGGCCAGATCGGCATCCATAACAGGAGCTGGTACGAGGAGGTGCTGGTCGCGCGCATCCACCCGCGCATCCTCGCCGCCCAGAAGCTGCCCCCGCGCGTGGTGACGAAGGACATCTGGGCCGAGCGGCTGGAGGACATCGCCTGCCACGAGCGCTACCTGTCGCGCCAGGGCATCGTGGTGCTGAAGTTCTTCCTCCACCTCAGCCAGGACGAGCAGCGCGAGCGCTTCCTCGCGCGCATCGAGGACCCGGAGAAGAACTGGAAGTACAGCGCCTCCGACGTCGCCGAGCGGCGGCACTGGAAGGACTACATGGCCGCCTACGAGGAGGCGATCCGCCGCACCGCCGCCCCGCACGCGCCCTGGTACGTCGTGCCGGCGGACCGCAAGTGGTTCACCCGCCTCGTCGTCGTCGCCGCCATCACCGAGGCGCTGGAGGCGCTGGACCTGCACTACCCCGTGCCCAGCGAGGCCGACCGCGCCGCCCTGGCCGAGGCGAAGGCGGCGCTGGAGGCGTCGTGATCCCCCTCTTCACCTATGGCGGCAACCTCGATTCCGCCGGGCGCGACGCCTGGCTGCGCGCCCAGGGCCACGCGGGCGCGCTGCCGCGCAGCCTGGGATCCGCGCTGCTGCTGGACCGGCGCATCTCCTTCGAGCGCTTCGGGCGTTCGCGCGGGGGCGGCGTCACCACCCTGTCCGTCGCCCCCGGCCACGTGGCGGAGGGCGCGCTGCTGGAGGTGGACGGGCCGACGCTCGCCCTGCTGGACCAGAAGGAAGGCCACCCCGACGCCTACCTGCGCGAGGCGGTGCACGCCATCCTGCCCGACGGCACGCTGCGCGAGGCCTGGACCTACGACGTGCCGCCCGCCCGCCGCGACGGCCACGTGCCGCCCACCCAGGCCT
>JALHNW010000224.1 GCA_022843345.1 Rubritepida sp.
CCGGCCGCCTCGGCCAGCTCGCGCGCCGCAGCCTTGCCGCCCATGGCGCGGATGGCGGAAGGCGGCGGGCCGATGAAGGCGAGGCCCGCTTCCGCGCAGGCTTGGGCGAACTCGGCGCGTTCGCTGAGGAAGCCGTAGCCGGGGTGCACCATGCGCGCGCCGGAGCGCCTGGCGGCGTCGAGGATGGCGGGGATGTGCAGGTAGCTGTCGCGCGGCGGCGCCGGGCCGATGCGCTCCGCCGCGTCGCAGGCCTCGACGTGAAGGGCGCCCGCATCGGCGTCGGAGAAGACGGCGACGCTGCGCAGCCCCAGGCGGCGGCAGGTGCGGGCGATCCGCACGGCGATCTCGCCGCGATTGGCGATGAGGACGGGGCCCTGCATGGCTCAGCGCCGGATGGTGGCGACCGGCTGGCCTTCCTCCACCTGCTGGCCCTCCTCGACCAACACGGAATCCACCGTGCCGGCATGGGGGGCCAGCACGGGGATCTCCATCTTCATGCTTTCCAGGATCACCACCGGGTCATCCGCGGCGACCGCCGTCCCGGGCGGGGCGGCGATCTTCCAGACGGCGGCGCCGATCTCGGCGCGGATGGTGGCGATGCCCTCGGCCATCGTTGCGTTCCTGAACCTGTTTCCTGGTGGCGACCGTCTTGCCCGGGCGCCTTATTTGTGATCACGTTTTCATCCATGCCGGCGCCTGTCAACGCACCGCCCGACAATTCCGTGGCCGTGCAGGTGCATGGTCGGCTGCGGCTGGCGTTGATGCGCTCCCGCTTCAGGCCCGGGGAGAAGCTAACCCTGCGCGCGCTGGGCGGGGAGCTGGGGGTCAGCGCCACCCCGATCCGCGCCGCGCTGGCCCGGCTAGTGAGCGAGGGTGCGCTGGAGCAGCACGACCGCCGCTCGGTGCGCGTGCCCGTGCTGTCGGATGCGCGCTTCCGGGAGGTGGTGGAGCTGCGTATGGACCTGGAGGGCAAGGCCGCCGCGCGCGCCGCCGAACGTGCGGCGCCGCGCGACATCTCGGCACTGGAGGCAATCCACGCCGCCATGACCGCCGCCCGGCTCGATGGCCGCACCGAGGCGATGATGTTGGAGAACGAGCGTTTCCACATCACTCTCTGCACCCTCGCCGGCATGCCGGTGCTGCTGCGCCTGGTGGAGGGGCTGTGGCTGCAATGCGGCCCGTTGAACGCCGGGCTGAAGTCCATCCGCTTCCTGCATGGGCCGGAGGAGCACCCGCATCACGATGTGATCCGTGCCCTGCATCGCGGCGATGGCGCCCTGGCGCGGCTGGCGATCCAGCGGGACATTTCCGTCTACGCCGATGCGCTCCTGCGTCGCCTGCCCGCGATGGACGCCGCGCGCGGGACGGTTGACGCGGTCTGAGCGCCGCATTCATGATCAAAAAAATCCTTGGAGGAACGCCCATGGCGGAAGCGCTCGCCGGCATACGCGTGCTGGAGGTCGGACATGGCGCCGCCCTCGCTTATGCCGGCAAGCTGTTCGCCGATTTCGGCGCCGAGGTGTGGAAGCTGCCCGATCCTTGGGACCCGCTGCGCCACGAATGGCCCCTGCGCGACGGCGCCTCGCTCACCGAGGCTTGGCTGAACGGCAACAAGAACCTGGGCGAAGGCACGACGGCGCAGCATGCCGCCGGCTTCCACGTTCTGCTGGACGGGCGCGACGCCCCGGCCGAGGCGCTGCCGCCGCACCTCGTCCACATCCGCATCGGCTGGTTCGGCGCCGGTGGGCCGCACGCCGGTTTCGCGGCCACCGACGTGACGGCGCGCGCCCTGGCCGGCGTCTTCGCCTGCACCGGCCCGAAGGAGGGGCCGCCGCAGATGCTGGGCGGCATCGCCGGCGCGTCGCTCGGCGGCATCGCCGCCTTCATCGCCGCAGGGGCCTCCCTCTGGGGCGGCGAGGGGCGGGCCATGGAGGCCTCGGTCCACGAGGCCAACGTCGCCATCGCCGAGTACCAGGCGGCGCAGGCGGTGACGAACCCGGAGGTGGAGCGGCGCCTGGGCATCAACCGCTTCGCGCCCACCTGCCCGCTGGGCGTCTACCCGTGCCAGGAGGGCTGGCTGGGCGTCACGATCGTCACCCCCGCGCAATGGCGGGATTTCTGCGACATGGTCGGGCTGGAGGAGCTGGGCCGCGACCCCGCCCTGGTGATCGGGCTGGAGCGCCTGCCGCAGGCCGACCGGCTGGACGCCCTGTTCGGCGAGCGGCTGAGGGCGCGCACGGCGGAGGAATGGTTCGCCGAGGCCCTGCGCCGCCGCCTGCCCTTCGCGGTGGTGCCGGAAATGGCGGCGCTGCTGCGCACCCCCACCCACAGGGCGCGCGACGCCTTCCAGCGCGTCGCCCATTCCGGCGGCGACTTCGAGGGGCCGACCCTGCCGCAGCGCCTGACGCGCACGCCGCCGCGCGCCGCCTCCGCCGCACCCAGCACCGCGCAGCCGATCCCCGCCGCGCCGGCATTGCATGGCGCGGCCGCCGCGCCCGGTTCCCTGCCGTTGGCCGGGCTGCGGGTGGTGGACCTGTCCATGGGCTGGGCCGGGCCGCTCTGCACCCGTACCATGGGCGACCTGGGCGCCGAGGTGATCAAGGTCGAGGCCATCCAGTACCCCGACTGGTGGCGCGGCGTGGACCCGCGCCCGGCCTTCTTCGCGGAGAAGCGGTACGAGAAGGATGTGCGCTTCGCCTTTCAGAACCGCAACAAGCGCGGGATCACGCTGGACCTGTCCCACCCGCAGGGGGCGGCGTTGCTCCGTCGGCTGGTGGCGGCGTCCGACGCAGTGGTGGAGAACTACGCGCGCGAGGTGCTCCCCAAGTTGGGGCTGGACTATGGGGTGCTGCGCCGGGCACGGCCCGACCTGGTGATGCTGTCCATGCCCGCCTTCGGGGCGGAGGGGCCGTGGCGCGATGCCCGCGCCTATGGCTCGACGCTGGAGCACGCCTCCGGCCTGCCCACCGTCTCCGGCCCCGCCGATGCGCCGCCGATGACCAACCAGCTCGCCTATGGCGACCCGGTGGGCGGGCTGAACGCGGCGGCCGCGCTGCTGGCGGCGCTGCTGCACCGCAAGGCGACCGGCGAGGGGCAGCATGTGGACCTGGCGCAGGTGGAGTGCATGTTCCCCCTCGTCGCGCCCTGGATCATCGCGCAGTCCGCGCTGGGCTCGCCGGGGCCGCGGCTGGGCAACCGCCATCCGCGCCACGTTCCGCACGGCGCATTCCCCTGCGAGGCCGATGGCTGGCTGGCCGTGGCGGTGACGGATGACGCGGCTTGGGCGCGGCTGGCCGCCTTGCTCGGCCACGCGGAGCTCGCCGGGCTCGACACGAGGGGACGCCGCGCGCGGGAGGCCGAACTGGAGGCGCTCCTCGCCGGCTGGACGCGTGGGCGAAGCGCCGATGCGGCGATGGCGGAATTGCAGGCCATCGGCATCGCCGCCGGCGCGGTGCGCTGGCCCACGGAGCTGCGCGACGACCCGCACCTGCGCGCCCGCGGCTTTTGGCAGCGCGCCGAGCGGCCCTTCCTGGGCGTGCATGAGCTCCCTTCCGCCCCCATCCGCCCGCTGGGCGGCGGGCCGCTGCCGATCCGCCGCGCCGCGCCCACGCTGGGGCAGGAGAACGCGGCGGTGCTGGGCGGGCTGCTTGGCCTGACGCCCGCGGAACTTTCGGCCCTGGAGGCAGAGGGGATCATCGGCAGCGCAGCCATCCCGTCCGAGGCGCGCCGGCCACGCGGCGCGCGGCGCGCGGAGCGGGAACCCGCATGACCAGGCGCCCGGCTTCACACCCGCACCGGCCCTCGCACAGAATGGCGTCCCGGACCGGCCGATCGGCGGGCGGGACATCGAACATAGGAACGCGGGGTTCGACGGCAGCCAGGGCCTGACACGGGCATCCGCACGCAAACCGGTTGCGTAAAGCTGGGACTGGTATTACCAATCCGGCATGACCAATTCCGCACGGGCAGAAGGAGAGCGCCTCGACGGCCCGGCTGCGCTTATCGCCCGGCTCCTTCCCTTCGTCGCCCACCACCGCCTCGCGCCCGGCGACCGGCTGCCCTCCGAACGCGAGCTGGCGCTGCGCTTCGGCGCTTCCCGCCCCGCCGTACGCGAGGCCCTGGCGGTGCTGGAGGCGCTGCGCATCGTCGAGCGCCGGCCGAATTCCGGCATCTACCTCCGGCACGTGGGCCGGCAGGGCTCCATCGAGGCCATGGTGCTCCAGGCCGAACTCGGCGTGCCGCTGGGCGAAGCCGAGGTGCACGAGGTGGTGGAGCTGCGCCGGATCATGGAGCTTCAGGCCATCCGCCTCGCCGCCGCGCGCCGCACGGAGGACGACCTGCGCCGCATCGGGGCGGCGCTGGAGGAGGGCGCGCGCTGCATCGCCGCCGGCGTGAACCTGGCCGATGCCGACGCCGCCTTCCACCTGGCGCTGGTGGAGGCGACGGG
>JALHNW010000225.1 GCA_022843345.1 Rubritepida sp.
CACGGCGCGCATCGGCCGCGTGGGCCAGGCGGCGGCCTGCGCGGGGCGCGCGAAGGCGAGGGCGGGCGCGGCCAGCAGGGCGCGGCGCGAAGGCATCATGGTGGTTGTCCCGTCATGGCGCGCGACGGGCGTTTTCCCCTGCGCCCAGGATAGGCGGAATGGCGCCCGCGGCATAGCCTCGCACCCATGTCATCGAGAGACCTCATCGGCACCGGCGGGCGCTGGCCCGACCACCGCTGGCCCAACGGCGCGCGCCTCGCCGTCACCGTCGCCGTCAACTTCGAGGAGGGGGCCGAGCAGCAGGTGGGCGACGGCGACCCGCGCTCGGAAGCGGTGGGGGAGTTCGCCTCCGTCCTCGCGCCCGGCACGCGCGACCGCGGGCAGGAGCAGATGTTCGCCTACGGCCTGCGCGCCGGGCTGTGGCGCATGCTGGACGCGCTCGACCGCCACGGCGTCGCCGCCACCTTCCTCATGTGCGGGCGCGCGGTGGAGCGCAGCCCGTCCTTGGCCGCGGAGGTGGCGCGGCGCGGCCACGAATGCGCCGCCCATGGCTGGCTGTGGCGCCCCCAGGCCGACTACGCGACGCGCGAGGCGGAGGCGGCGGACCTTGACCGCTGCATCAAGGCCATCGCCGACGCCTGCGGCCGCCCGCCCGCCGGCTTCTTCTGCCGCGGCTCGGAAAGCGACTGGACGCGCGGCCTGCTGGCCGAGCGCGGCTTCCTCTACGCATCCAACGCCTTCGACGACGACCTGCCCTACCGCGACGCGGAGCACCCCGGCCTGCTGGTGGTGCCCTACGCGCTGGACAGCAACGATTCCAAGTTCTTCCACCCCAACGGCTTCGTGCGTGCGCGCGAGCTGGTGGAATACGCCGAGGATGCCCTGGCCACCCTGCTGGCCGAGGGCGAGCGCGGCCACCCGCGCCTGCTGAACCTCGGCTTTCACCTCCGCATCAGCGGCCGGCCCGGGCGCTTCCCCGCCTTCGAGGGGGTGCTGGAGCGCCTGGCCGCGCTGGGCGACCGCATCTGGATCGCCCGGCGCGAGGAGATCGCGCGGGACTGGCTGGCGGCCTATCCCGGCGCGCTCAAAGGTCCTTGAGCACCGCGTAGAGGTCGTTCTTGGCCTCGAAGCCGATGCCCGGCACGTCGGGCATGCGGATGCGGCTGTTCTCCACCGGCGTGCTGTCGGCGAAGCCGCCGAAGGGCGCGAAGACCTCCGGGTAGCTCTCGTTGCCGCCGAGGCCGAGGCCGACCGCGATGTTCAGCGCGAACTGGTGCCCGCCATGCGGCACGCAGCGCCGCGGGCTCCAGCCGTGCTCGCGCAGCATCGCCAGCGTGCGGAGGTATTCCACCAGGCCGTAGGACAGCGCGGGGTCGAATTGCAGCACGTCGCGGTCCGGCCGCAGCCCGCCGTGGCGGATCAGGTTGCGCGCATCGGCCATGGAGAACAGGTTCTCGCCGGTGGCGATGGGCGGCAGGTAGTGCTCGGCCAGCGTGGCGTGGGTGCTGAAGTCCAGCGGGTCCAGCGGCTCCTCGTACCAGCGCAGGCCGAAGGGCTGGATCGCGGCGGCGTAGGACAGCGCGGCGTGCAGCCCGAAGCGCCCGTTCACGTCCACGCAGAGCCGCGCGCCGTTGCCGTCCAGCAGCTTCAGCACCGCCTCGATGCGGCTGATGTCCAGCAGCAGCGCCTCGCGCAGCGGCATGCCGGGCGAGCCGCCGATCTTCATCTTCACCACCGAGTAGCCGAGGCCGAGGTAGCGCTTCATCTCCTCCACCAGGCCGTCCAAATCCTTGCCGGGGTGATAGTAGCCGCCGGCGGCGTAGATCCAGGCCTGCTCGTCCGCCTGCCCCTTGTTGTAGCGGTCGGCCAGCAGCTTCCACAGCGGCTTGTGCGCCAGCTTGGCCGCGGCGTCCCACAGCGCCATGTCCAGCACGCCCACGGCCACGCTGCGCTCGCCATGCCCGCCGGGCTTCTCGTTCGTCATCATCGCCGTCCAGGCGGGGACGGGGTCGAAGCCGTCATCGGCATGGGCCGGCAACTCGCCGGCCTCGGCGAGGCGCGGGATGAAGCGCTCGCGCAGCAGCCCTTCCTGCGCGTAGCGGCCGTTGGAGTTGAAGCCGTAGCCGGTGGCGGAGCGCCCGTCGCCGCTTTCCACCGTCACGGCGACGACGCTCGCCGTCATCTTGCTGAAATCAATGTAGGCGTTGGCGATGGCGCTGCTGATCGGCACCACGCCCTGGCGGATGGCGGTGATCTTCATCGTCAGATCGCCTTCGCCGCGCGCAGGGCCGACACCTCGTCCGGCGAGAAGCCGAATTCCGCCAGCACCGCGTCCGTGTGCTCGCCGCGCTCCGGCGTCGGCATGCGCGCGCATTCCACGCCGCCGATCTGCATGGGCGAGCGCACGAGGTTCACCGTGCCGAGCAGCGGGTGTTCGACGGGCATCTCCAGGCCCAGGTGCTTCACCTGCTCGTCCGCGAAGACCTGGTCCATCGAGTACACGGGGCCGCAGGGCACGCCCGCCTCGTTGAAGGCGGCCACCCATTCGGCGCTGGTGCGCGTTTCCAGCTTCGCCTGGAGCACGGCGTTGGTCTTGGCGCGGTTCGTGCTGCGCAGCTTGTCCGTGGCCAGGTCGGGGTCCTTCGCCTCCTCCTCGATCCCCAGCACGGCGACGATGCGCGCCCACATCTGGCCGCCGCCGCCGGCGATGTTCACCACGCCGTCGCTGGTGCGGAACAGCCCGGTGGGGATGGTGGTGGGGTGGTCGTTGCCGGCCTGCCTGGGCACCTCGCCCTTCATGGTCCAGCGGGTGGCCTGGAAGTCCATCATCGCCACCATCGCCTCCAGCAGCGAGACATGGACCCAGCGGCCCTTGCCCGTGCTCTCGCGCTCCAGCAGCGCCACCATGATGCCCAGCGCGCAGTAGAGCCCGGCCGTGAGGTCCGCCACCGGGATGCCGGCCCGCACCGGCCCCTGGCCCGGCAGGCCGGTGACGCTCATCAGCCCGCCCATGCCCTGCGCGATCTGGTCGAAGCCCGGCCGCTTCGCATACGGCCCGTCCTGCCCGAAGCCGCTGATCGAGCCGTAGACGATGCGCGGGTTCACCTCCGACAGCGCGTCGAAATCAATGCCCAGGCGCGTCTTCACGTCGGGGCGGAAATTCTCCACCACCACGTCGGCCTGCTCCACCATCCGCAGGAAGGCGGCGCGGCCCTCGGGCGCCTTGAGGTTGAGCGTGATGCCGCGCTTGTTGCGGTGGACGTGCTGGAAGTCCGGCCCGTGCCGCTCGCCGCCCAGGCCCTTGCCGGTGTCCACCTCGTCCGTCGCCTCGACCTTGATGACGTTGGCGCCCCAGTCGGCCAGCTGCCGCACGCAGGTGGGGCCGGAGCGCACGCGCGTGAGGTCGAGCACGGTGAAGCGGGACAGGGGCATCATGGACGGGTTCCTCCAGCGGTGGGGCGCATCTTCCACCCCGCGCGGAAGGCTGCAACCCTCCGCCCCCGGAAGGGAGACGCCGATGACCGAGGAATTGCTGTCCGAACGCCGCGGGGGCGTGCTCATGCTCACGCTCAACCGCCCCCAGGCGCGCAACGCGCTGACCTTCGGCATGTACGAGGGCATCGCCCGCGCCTGCGCCGAGGCCAGCGCGGACGATTCCATCCGGGCCCTGGTGCTGACGGGGGCGGGCGAGAAGGCCTTCGCCGCCGGCACCGACATCGGCCAGTTCACCAACTTCCGCACCGCCGACGACGCCATCGCCTACGAGGCGAAGATCGACCGCATCCTGACGGCCATCGAGGACTGCACGAAGCCCACCATCGCTGCCATCGCCGGCGCCTGCACGGGCGGGGGTGCCGCCATCGCCGCGGTGTGCGACCTGCGGATCGGCGCGGCCAATGCCCGCTTCGGCTTCCCCATCGCGCGCACGCTGGGCAACACGCTGTCCATGGCGAACCACGCGCGGCTGTCGGCGCTGCTCGGCCCCGCGCGGGTGACCGACCTGATCTTCACCGCGCGGCTGATGGAGGCCGACGAGATGCGCGCCGCCGGGTTGCTGGGCGAGATCCTGCCCGACCACGCGGCGCTGCAGGCCCGCGCCTGGGCGCTGGCCGAGACGGTGGCCGGCCACGCGCCGCTGACCCTGCGCGCCACCAAGGCCGCCCTGCGCCGCCTGCGCCCGGCACTGCCGGATGGCGATGACTTGGTGGCGATGTGCTTCACCTCAGCCGATTTCCGCGAGGGGGTGGAAAGCTTCCTGGCGAAGCGGACGCCGGGGTGGACGGGGCGCTAAGCGCCCACCCACCACCCCAGCCCCAGCAGCACCCCCACCGCCAGCACCGCCCACGGCAACCGCCGCGCCCCCGTGCGCGTCCGTTCCGCATCCGCCACCACCACCGC
>JALHNW010000226.1 GCA_022843345.1 Rubritepida sp.
GCTCGCGCAGATCATCAGAGTATGGCCGCATCCCCACTGGCCTCCTGCCCAGCAGGAAGCTTGAATCAGAAACTCAGCCGCGCCGGAATCCCGATTCCTTCAAAAGACAGCATGCTCTAGCCATGACGGGCTGACCTATGGCGGCGTCCTCGCCTCCCCGCGCATGACGACGCCGCTGATGCTGGAGGTCTTCGCGGCGGCGATGGCCTTCCTGCGCGCGCAGGGCGTGGGCCGGCTGCACTACAAGACAATCCCGCACATCTACCACCGCCAGCCGGCGGAGGAGGACCGCTACGCCCTGTTCCGCCACGACGCCGTCCTGGTGCGCCGCGACCTGCTGAGCACGATAGACATGGCCCGCCGCCCCGTGCCGCAGGAACGCCGGCGCCGCGGCGCGGCCAAGGCGGCGAAGCAGGGCGTGCAGGTGGGCGAGGATGCGGACTGGCTTGGCTACTGGGCGCTGCTGGAGGAGCACCTGTCCGGCCGCTACGCCCGCCGCCCCGTGCATTCGCTGGACGAGATCCTGCTGCTGCACGCGCGCTTCCCGCAGGCCATCCGCCTGTTCACCGGGCGCGGCCCGGACGGGGCGCTGCAGGGCGGCGTGGTCATCTACGAGACCGAGGAGGTCGCCCACCTGCAATACGCCGCCGCCACGCCGGCGGGCTTCGCCTCCGGCTGCCTGGACCGCCTGTTCCTGCACCTGCTGGACGAGGTCTACGCCGGCAAGCGCTGGTTCGACTTCGGCAACTCCACCGAGCAGGAGGGCCGCTGGCTGAACGACGGCCTCATCAACCAGAAGGAGGGCTTCGGCGGCCGCGCCGTGGCGCACGACTACTACCGCCTGGTGCCCTGAGGCCCCCTCACTCCACCGTCACGCTCTTCGCCAGGTTGCGCGGCTGGTCCACGTCCGTGCCCTTCAGCACGGCGACGTGGTAGGACAGCAGCTGCACCGCGATGGCGTGCAGGATGGGCTGGGCGAAGGCGCCGACCTCGGGCAGCTCCACCACCGCTTCGGCGAAGCGGCCCAGCGCCGCGGCGCCCTTCGCGTCGGTGAAGGCCATCACCCGGCCGCCGCGCGCCGCCGCCTCCTGCAGGTTGCTCGCCGTCTTCTCGAACAGCGGGCCCGACGGGCACAGCGAGATCACCGGCACGTTCGTGTCGATCAGCGCGATGGGGCCGTGCTTCATCTCGCCCGCGGCATAGCCCTCGGCGTGGATGTAGCTGATCTCCTTCAGCTTCAGCGCGCCCTCCATCGCGATGGGAAACAGGCTGCCGCGGCCGAGGAACAGCACGTCGCGCGCCTTCGCCACCTCGATGGCCAGGGTGCGGATCTGGGCGTCCTTCTCCAGCACGCGGGCCGCGTTCTCCGGCACCTCCAGCAGCGCCTGGGTCAGCCGCGCCTCGTCGGTGGCCGACAGGTGGCCGCGGGCGCGCCCGAAGCCGATGGCCAGGCAGCCCAGCACGGCGAGCTGCGCGGTGAAGGCCTTGGTGGAGGCCACGCCAACCTCCGGCCCCGCCACCGTCAGCACCGTGCCGTCGCTTTCCCGCGCCATGGAGGATTCCGCGACGTTGACCACGGACAGCACGGCCTGCCCGCGCGCGCGCAGCAGCTTCAGCGCGGCCATGGTGTCCGCCGTCTCGCCCGACTGGGAGACGAGGATGGCAGCCCCCCCCTCGGCCAGCGGCGGGTCGCGGTAGCGCAGCTCGCTCGCCACGTCGGCGTCCACCGGGATGCGGGCCAGCTGCTCGATCCAGTAGCGCCCCACCTGGCCGGCGAGGAAGGCGGAGCCGCAGGCGCTGATCGTCAGCCGCGGCACCTGCGCGGGGTCGAAGGGCAGGCCCGGCAGGCGGACCTCCAGCGTGCGCGGGTCCAGGTACTGGCGCAGCGTGTCGCCCAGCACGGCGGGGTGCTCGTGCAGCTCCTTCTCCATGAAGTGGCGATAGTTGCCCTTGCCGGTGGCCGCGCCCGAGACGCTGGTGATCCGCGTCTCGCGCACCACCTCCGCGCCGGCGGCGTCGAAGAAGCGCGCGCCGGCGGCGTCCAGCACCGCGTGGTCGCCCTCGTCCAGGTAGGCGATGCGGCGCGTGAGCGGCGCCAGCGCCAGCGCGTCGGAGCCGACATACATCTCCCCCTCGCCGAAGCCCACGGCCAGCGGCGCGCCGTGGCGGGCGCAGATCATCAGCCCCGGGTGGCCGGCGAAGATCAGCGCCACCGCGAAGGCGCCGTGCACGCGCTTCAGGGCGGCGGCGGTGGCGGCCTGCGGGTCCATCCCATGGGCCAGCAGCGCGTCCACCAGGCGGCAGAAGGTCTCGGTGTCCGTCTCGGTCTCGAAGCGCGCGCCCTGGGCTTCGAGTTCGGCGCGCAGCTCGGCGTAGTTCTCGAAGATGCCGTTGTGCACCACGGCGACGCGCGCGGTGGCGTGCGGGTGGGCGTTGCGCTCCACCGGCGCGCCGTGGGTGGCCCAGCGCGTGTGGCCGATGCCGGTGGTGCCCGGCAGCGGCTCGCGCCCCAGCACGGTGGCGAGGTTGACCAGCTTGCCCTCGGCGCGGCGGCGCTCGATGCGGCCATCCACCAGGGTGGCGACGCCCGCGCTGTCGTAGCCGCGGTACTCCAGGCGCCGCAGCGCCTCGATCAGCCGCGGCGCGGCGTCGTCACGCCCCACGATTCCGACGATGCCGCACATGTCAGGCTTCCTTCTTCTTCGCGGGCCGGTTCGGCTTGTTGACCTGCCGGCCGCGCGCGATGGCCAGCGCTTCCGCCGGCACGTCCTCGGTGATGACGGAGCCCGCCGCGGTGACGGCCCGCGCCCCCACGCGCACGGGCGCGACGAGGGCGGTGTCGCTGCCGATGAAGGCGCCCTCGCCGATCTCCGTGCGGTGCTTGTGCACGCCGTCGTAGTTGCAGGTGATGGTGCCGGCGCCGATGTTGGCCCCCTCGCCCACCGTCGCGTCGCCGATGTAGCTCAGGTGGTTGGCCTTGGCGCCCGCGCCCAGCTTGGTGGCCTTCAGCTCCACGAAGTTGCCGACATGCGCGCCCTCCCCCACCTCCGTGCCCGGGCGCAGCCGCGCAAAGGGGCCGATGACGGCATCGCGCCGCACCACGCAGGATTCGAGATGCGAGAAGGCGCGGATCGCGGCCCCGTCCTCCACCACGACGCCGGGGGCGAAGACCACGTGCGGCTCCACCACCACGTCGCGGCCCAGCCGCGTGTCCCAGGCCAGGTGCACGCTGGCCGGCATCACCAGCGTGGCGCCGCCATCCATCGCGGCGCGGCGCAGGCGGGCCTGCACCTCCGCCTCGGCCACGGCCAGCTCGGCGCGGCTGTTGATGCCGCGCAGCTCGGCCTCGGGGGCCTCCACGGCGCGCACGCGCAGGCCCTCGCCATCCGCGCTCGCCACCACGTCGGTCAGGTAGAACTCGCCCTGGCGGTTGTCGCTTCGCAGCGCCCCCAGCCAGCGGAACAGGTGCCGCGCCTCGGCGCAGACCACGCCGGCGTTGCACAGGCCGATGGCGCGCTCCTCCTCCGTGGCGTCCGCGTGCTCGACGATGCGGCGCAGCTGCGCGCCCTCCGTGACCAGCCGGCCATAGCCCGCGGGGTCGGCCGGGCGCATGGCCAGCAGCGCGAGGTCGGCCCCCGCGCGGGCATCCACCAGGCGGCGCAGCGTTCCCTCGGTGATCAGCGGGCAGTCGCCGTACAGCACCGCCACGTCGCCCTCGAAGCCTTCCAGCGCGGGTGCGGCCTGGCGGGCGGCGTGGCCGGTGCCCAGGCGCTCGGCCTGCACGACCGTGGCGTGGGGGGCGACGGCGCGCTCCAGCGCCGCCATGCCGGGGCCGACGACGACGACCACGCGGTCGAACACCGCCTCCACCGCCGCCAGCAGGTGGCGGATCATCGGGCGGCCGGCCAGGGCGTGCATCACCTTGGGATGATGCGATTTCATGCGGGTGCCCTGACCCGCGGCGAGGATGATGGCGGCGCGCATTCCCCCGTTCCTATGGGCCATGCCGCGCCGCGGCAAGACGGGGCGGGCCGACGCTTTCTTGCCGGGCGTTTCCCGGGTACGCACCCGGCCCATGCCCCTCGCGATCTTCGACCTGGACGGCACACTCGTCCACTCCGCCCCCGGCATTGCCGCCGCGCTGAACCGGCGCATGGAGGCGGCCGCACTCGCCCCCTTCGCCCTGGCGGAGGTGGAGGCGATGATCGGCGACGGCGCGAAGGCGCTGCTGGACAAGGCCTGCGCGGCGCGCGGCGCGGCGGTGCCCCCTGGCGCGCTGCCCGCCCTGCTGGACGACCTGGAGGCGACCGGCGCCGCCCTGTCCGCCCCCTACCCCGGCATCCCGGAGGCGCTGGACGCGCTGGCGGCGGC
>JALHNW010000227.1 GCA_022843345.1 Rubritepida sp.
GGCGCGGGGGCGGCCGCGCTGGCAGCCCCGGCAGTGCACGCGCAGGTGCGCGAGCTGCGCTTCCTGAACGCCGAGCCGGGCCTGGACAGCGTCCGCGCCCTTCGCGTCGCCGCCGCGCAGTACGAGCGGGAGCGCCGGGTGCGCGTCGTCATCGACACGGTTCCGCCCGGCGACGCCTATACCCGCATGGTCTCCGCCATCCGCGGCGGCCGCCCCTACGACATCGGCACGCTGATCTTCGTGGCCCACGTCCTGACCCTGGCGAATGAGGGGCACCTGACGCCCATCACCGAGCTGGTGAACCGGCACCAGTGGGGCAAGCGCATCCTGTTCCCCATCAACGGCCAGCAATACTGGTACATGTACGACTACAACCTCTGCTGGCTGTTTTACCGCAAGGACCTGTACGAGGCGAACCGGCTGGAGGTGCCGCGCACCTGGAACCAGATGCTGGAGAACAGCCGCCGCCTCACCGGCATGCAGGGCGGCACGCAGCGCTTCGGCATCACGAGCCCCATCGGGTCCAATGACGCCACCAACTGGATGAGCTTCGGCTACCTGTGGGCCGAGGGGGTGGGCCTGTTCGACGACAACTGGAACCTGACCTTCGACACGCCCGAGAGCCGCCGCAGGACGGCCGCCTACCTCGATTTCTTCGCGCAGCTCCACGGGACCATGCCGCCGGGGATGACGCAGATCACCTTCGGCAACGTGATGGCGCAGTTCGCGGCCGAGCAGGCGGCCCACGCCCCCTATGCCGGGCGCCTGATCGAGTTCGTCGAGCAGCGCGCCCCCGCGCTGGCCGACAAGCTCGGCATGATGCCGTATCCAGACAGCGCCGGACGTGGCCAGGCGGTGAACCACGGCTATGACGGCTGGGTGGTGGGCCGCACGCCGATGAGCGAGGAGGCGGTGCGCTTCCTCGAATGGTTCTCCGACGCGCACTACATCAACTTCCTCCATTCCGCGCCGCTGCACTTCCAGCCCGCGCGGCTGGACATCTACGACGACCCGCGCTGGCGCGCCCACCCGCTGATCGAGAAGCACGAATGGGCGGTGCGCGAGATGCGCCGCTACCTGGAGGATCCGTCCATCACCATCCGCTCGATTGACACCGAAGGGCCGGCGCCCGACCTGCGCCCGGCCAAGATCTTCGAGAGCTGGGTCTTCCCCGAGATGATCCAGAACCGGGTGCTGCGGAACATGCCCGCCGATGCCTGCGTCGAGCAGGCGGTGCAGGCCATCCGCCGCGCCATCGCCTGACGGGAACGTGCCATGGGGGCGCAGGCCCCCATGGCCGCGGGGAAGACACGATGCGGTCCAAGCATGACGGGGTGATCTGGGCCTTCTTCTGGGGCGGGCTGCTGCTGACGGCGGCCTTCGTTCTGGTGCCCGTCGCCAACGCCATCTGGCTGTCCTTCCACCAGTCCAGCTCCTTCGTGGGGCAGCCGCGCTGGGTGGGTCTTGGCAACTACGCCCGGGTGCTGGGCGAGGCGGCGTTCTGGCGCGCGCTCGGCAACGGAATGATCTACGCCGGCCTGTCCATCACGCTCCAGGTCCTGCTGGGCATCGCCTTCGCCCTCGTGCTGAACGTGGATTTCCCGGGGCGGCGGCTCGTGCGCGGACTGGCCGTGCTGCCCTACCTGCTGCCCACCGTCGTGGTGGCGCTGACCTTCCAGTGGATGACGGACGGCTCCTTCGGCATCGTCACGGCGCTGCTGCGCGAGATGGGGATCGGGCCCGTGCCGTGGTTCGAGCAGCCCGCGCCCGCGATGCTGTCCGTCGTGCTGGCATCGGTCTGGCTCTGGACGCCCTTCGTCACGATCTGCTTCCTGGCCGGGCTGCAATCCGTCCCGGCGCAGCTCTACGAGGCAGCTCGGGTGGACGGGGCGGGCGCCTGGTCGCGCTTCTGGCACGTCACCCTGCCGCAGCTGAAGCCGGTGCTGACGGTGGTCGTGCTGCTGCGCGCGATCTGGATGTTCAACAAGTTCGACATCATCTGGCTGCTGACCCGCGGCGGGCCCCTGGGCGCCACGGAGCACCTGCCGGTTCTGGCCTACAAGCGCGCCTTTTCCCTGTTCGACGTTGGCGGTGGCGCGGCGGTGGCGACGCTGTCCTTCCTGATCCTGTCGGCCATGGTGCTGGTCTATTTCCGGCTGTTCCCGCTGGAGGAGAAGGGACGATGAGGCGCATCGGAATTCCCGTGGCCGCATTGGGCATCGGCGCCTGGTCGGTCTTCCCCATCTACTGGATGCTCGTCTCCTCCCTGCGCGAGCCGTCGGCGTTATTCGCGGCGCCGCGCCTCCTGCCGGGCCCGTTCTCGCTGGAAAGCTACAAGACGCTTCTGGAGCTGACGGACTACCCGCAGCAGTTCCTGAACTCGGTCATGGTGGCCGCGTCGGTCGTGGCGATCACCCTCGTGGCCTCCGTCATGATCGCCTACGCCATCACGCGCTTCCGGGTGCCGGGGCGGGCGCTGATCATCGGCACCATGCTCTACGCCTACATGTTCCCGCCCATGCTGCTGGCCATCCCGCTCTACGGGATGTTCACCGCGCTCGGCATCGCGGACTCGCTGCTCGCGCTCGTGATCGCGCACTGCACGCTGACCCTGCCGCTGGGCGTGTGGCTGCTCTGGGGCTTTTTCCGCTCCCTGCCGATGGACCTGGAGGAGGCGGCGATGGTGGACGGGTGCACGCGGCTCGGCTCGTTCCTCCGCATCGTCCTGCCACTCTCCGCGCCGGGCATCGTGACCGTGGCGGTGTTCGCCTTCCTGCTGTCCTGGACGGACTACGCCTACGCGCTGGTCATGGTCTCCTCGGACGCGCAGAAGACGCTGCCGGTCGGCATCGCGTCCATGATCGGCGCCTTCGACATGCGCTGGGGCGAGGTGATGGCCGGCGCCAGCCTCATCGTCGCGCCGCTGTTCGTGATGTTCACCTTCCTGTCGCGCTACTTCATCCAGGGGCTGAGCGCGGGGGCGATGAAGGGATGAGTGCCATGCTCCGCATCATCGGCGCGCCGTCGCGCTACATCCAGGGCCCGGGGGCGTGGGACGTGCTGCCGCAGGCGCTGGCGGAGGTCGCGGCCGGCGCGATCTTCCTGATCCTGGACCCCGAGGTCGAGCGCCGCCACGGCGCACGGCTGCGCGCCCTGCTGCCCGAAGCGAAGGCCGCCGTCTTCACGGGCGAGATCACCGCGTCCGAGATCGCCCGCCTGGCGGAGGAGGCCGGCCATCCCGCGCTGGTGGCTGGCGCGGGCGGCGGCAAGACGCTGGATACTGCCAAGGGCGTGGCGATGGCGCTCGGCACGCCAGTGGCGATCCTGCCCACCGCCGCCTCCAACGACGCGCCTACCAGCCGGCTCGTCGTGGTCTACGACCAAGCCCACCGCATTGCCGAGGTCAGGCGCCTCCGGCGCAATCCAGAACTGGTCCTGGTAGACACATCGGTGGTGGCGCAGGCGCCGCGTCGGCTCCTGGCGGCAGGCATGGGCGATGCGCTGTCCAAGCTCTACGAGGCCGGGGCATGCCACGCGGCGGGCGGCGAGAACTTCTTCGGCGGCCGCGCGCCGCTTACCGCGCTGGCGCTGGCGCGCACCTGCCACGAGGTGATCTTGCGCGACGGGACGGCAGCGCTGGCCGCCGTGGATCGCGGCACTCCGGACGAGGCGCTGGAGGACGTTGTCGAGGCCTGCATCCTCCTGAGCGGCCTGGGCTTCGAGGCGGGCGGGCTGTCGCTGGCACACTCGCTGACGCGCGGCTTCTCCGCCCATCCTGCCTTCGGCGGGGCGCTGCATGGGGAGCTGGTGGCCTTTGGGACCATTGTGCAGATCCTCGCGGAAGGGCGCCCGCGTGCCGAGGCAGCAGCCATCCGGAACTTCTGCCGCGCCTGCTGCCTGCCTACGACGCTCGCCGGGCTGGGGCTGCAGGCGCCGTCGGACGCCGACCTGCGGACGATCGCCGGCCCCACCCTCGCGGCGCCCTACATCCGGCACCTGTCGCACGTGCTGGACGAGACACGGCTCGTCGTGCTGTTGCGGGAGGCCGACGGCCTGGGCGCTGCTGCAGCCTGACGGATGCCGGCGACACGACTGTGCAGCCGAGGGCGCCTGAACCCCGCCGGGTCTGCCGGACGCTACTCGGTGTGGGTCACGCCGCCCGGGTGGTGACCTTCCGGGCGGCAGGCCAACGCGCCTCTGGCTCGGCAGGGGCGATGTTGCCGATTGGCTCGGTGAAGCCGCGGATGTTTAGAGCATGCTGTCTTTTGAAGGAATCGGGATTCCGGCGCGGCTGAGTTTCTGATTCAAGCTTCCTGCTGGGCAGGAGGCCAGTGGGGATGCGGCCATACTCTGATGATCTGCGCGAGC
>JALHNW010000228.1 GCA_022843345.1 Rubritepida sp.
GGGCGCGGTCGGAAGCAGCAGCATCAGGAGTAGGGCGGCGGCCCGCATGGCGGGGGGCAGCGTAGCGCGCGGCCGCTCGCGCTGCCAATCCGCCAGGAAGCCGGTCAGCGCCAGGGCGGCGAGGCAGGCGAGGTTCACCGCCCACTGCATCGGCGCCCCATCATCATGCTCCAGCGCCAGCCGGGCGAGGAAGGAGAGCAGGATGCCGAAGCAGAAGACCGGCAGCGACTGCCGGCCCATGATGACGAAGGGCCGCAGCCAGCGCGACCGCAAGGGGGCTGCGTCGCGCGGGACGTGGCGCGCGACCAGCCACAGCAGCGCCAGCACGCAGGCCAGCCGCAGCGGGTGCAGCGCCGTCTTGTCCACCGAGGCGAGGAAGGCGGGGAAGGCGTCCGGCAGGCGTTCCAGCACCGCGGGCAGCCGCGCCTCGACGACCAGCGCGGCGGCGCAGGCCAGCAGGAAGGCGAGCGCGAGGCCGGACAGCGTGCGCGACGGCGCGGGCCAAGGCAGGGTGGCGGCCCCGCGCGCGCCCTGGCCGACCAGGAATCCCAGCACGAACAGCAGCTGCCAGCCCAGCGGGTTGAAGAACCACCCGCCCTCGCGCCAGCGCGGCAGGTTCACGTCGAAATGGCGCGCCAGCGCCCAGGTGAGCAGCGACAGCGCCAGCAGCAGCCAGGGCCGGTGGCGCAGGGCGAGCACCAGCGGCAGCACCGCCAGCAGCACCATGTAGAGCGGCAATATGTCCAGGAAGGCGGGCTGGAAGCGCAGCAGCAGGGCTTCGAGCAACGTGCGGTAGGGGTCCTCGGCGAAGGGGTCCAGCGCCAGCTCGTCCAGGTAGGCGCCGCGGTCGAGCGTGGCGGCCGACAGGCCGACCTGGGCGGTGAACACCACCAGCAGCACGATGTGGGCCATGTAGAGCTTGCCGATGCGCCGGACCGCGCGGGCGGAGGCGATGGCCCAGCCCTCGCGGTCGGCCGCGCCCGCATAGGCGAAGGCGCCGGCATAGCCCGCCAGCAGCACGAAGGCCTCCGTGGCGTCGGCGAAGGACCAGTTCTTCAGCGTCACCTGGCCCAGGACGTTGCCGGGGGTGTGGTTGACGACGATCATCCACAGCGCCAGGCCGCGGAACAGGTCGGCACGCAGGTCGCGGGTCATGCGGTTTGCATCGGGGGGCGGCGTCGCCATACTGGCATCATGCGCGCCCTCGCGATCCTTTTCACCCTGCTCGCCCCCGCCTGGGCCGCCGCCGCGCCTTGCCCGGTGGCCGGGGTGGGCCTGCCGGCGCTGCCGGCGCTGTCCCAGGCGGTGCAACGCGGCAGCGTGACCATCGTGGCGCTGGGCTCCTCCTCCACCGCCGGGGCGGGGGCGAGCGAGCCGGGCCGCACTTACCCGGCCCTGCTGGAGGGGCGGCTGCGCGCCGCCTGGCCCGGGGTGGCGGTGCGGGTGGTGAACGCCGGCCGCTCGGGCGAGACGTCGTCGGAGATGGTGGCGCGGATCGGGCGCGACGTGCTGCCCGAGCGGCCCGACCTGGTGATCTGGCAGGCGGGCGGCAACGAGGCGCTGCGCGGGCGGGAGCCGGCGGAATTCGCCGCGGTGATGCGCGTGGGGCTGGAGCTGCTGGCCGGCCTGCCGGTGGTGCTGATGGACAACCAGCGCAGCCCGCGCATGGCCGAGCGCGGCGCGCTGTTCGACGCGGAGCTGGCGCGGCTGGGCCTGCCGGTGTTCCGGCGCTCGGTCGCGATGGGGGCCTGGGGGGCGGATGGCGCGGCGCTGGTGCATGGCGACGCCCTGCACCTGAACGACCGCGGCTACGAATGCCTGGCGGGCGAGCTGGCGCTGGCGCTGGCGGAAGCCTCTTGGCAGCCGGGCGCGGTGGTGGCACGAACACGGCCATGAGCCAGATCGCGCCCCTCGCCCGCATCTTCCAGCCGCCGCGCCCGGCGACGCAATCGGGCCACGCGCGGTCCCAGGGGTGGGTGCTGCGCTTCGCGGCGAGCGAGAAGCTGCGGCTGGACCCGCTGATGGGCTGGGCCGGCTCGGGCGACACGCGCAAGCAGGTGCACCTGGACTTCCCGACGAAGGAGGCCGCGATCGCGTATTGCGAGGCGCGCGGCATCTCCTTCGAGGTGGAGCCGACGCCCAAGCCCGCGCCCATCAAGCCCAAGGTCTACGCGGACAACTTCCGGTTCGGGCGGGCGGAGAACTGGAGCCACTGAATTCATCCGCGCCCTTAGCTCAGTTGGATAGAGCAGGAGCCTTCTAAGCTTCAGGCCGCTGGTTCGAATCCAGCAGGGCGCGCCAGCCGCTTCCCCAGGCGCCGCTTCGGCGGCATGCTCCCGGCGCAACGAATCCCCGGGGGGCCGGCATTGATCACGTCATGGCGCGAGGTGCGGCCGCCCGAGGGCGGCGTGGTGCTGCCCGAGGAACGCCTGCCCTGGGGGCAGACCGCCCTGCTGGGCGTGCAGCACGTCGTCGCCATGTTCGGCGCCACGGTGCTGGCACCCCTGCTGATGGGCTTCGACCCCAACGTGGCCGTGCTGATGAGCGGCATCGGCACGCTGGTCTTCTTCCTCTGCACCGGCGGGCGGGTGCCCTCCTACCTCGGCTCCTCCTTCGCCTTCATCGGCGTGGTGGTGGCGGCCACGGGACATTCCGGATCGGGGCCCAACGCCAACATCGGGGTGGCGCTGGGCGGCATCATCGCCTGCGGGGCGATCTACGCGCTCGCCGGCTGGGCGGTGATGCGCGCCGGCACCGGCTGGATCGAGCGGCTGATGCCCCCCGTCGTCACCGGCACGGTGGTCGCGGTGATCGGGCTGAACCTCGCCGCCATCCCCATCAAGAACATGGCGCCGACCGCCTTCGACGCCTGGATGCAGGCGGCGACCTTCGTGCTGATCGCGCTCATCGCCGTGCTGGCCCGCGGGCTGGCGCAGCGGCTGCTGATCCTGCTGGGGCTCATCGGCGCCACCGCGCTCTACGCCCTGCTGCACGCCGTCACCGGGCTGGGCGCGCCGGTGGATTTCTCCCGCGTCGCGGCGGCGCCATGGTTTGGGGTGCCGGGCTTCGCCGCGCCCGCCTTCTCCCTGCCCGCCATCCTGCTGATCGCCCCCGTCGCGCTGATCCTGATGGCGGAGAACCTGGGCCACCTGAAGGCCGTGGCGGCGATGACCGGGCGCAACATGGACGACCAGGTGGGCCGCGCCTTCGTGGGCGACGGCGTGGCGACGGTGATGGCCGGCGCGGTGGGCGGCACGGGGGTGACCACCTATGCCGAGAACATCGGCGTGATGGCGGCGACGAAGGTGTATTCCACGCTGCTCTTCGTCGTGGCCGCGCTGGCGGCCATCCTGCTGGGCTTCTGCCCCAAGTTCGGCGCGCTGATCGGCGCGGTGCCGGTGGCGGTGATGGGGGGCGTGTCCATCGTCGTGTTCGGCCTGATCACCGCCGCCGGGGCGCGCATCTGGGTGGAGGCGCGGGTGGATTTCGCCGATCCGCGCAACCTCATGGTCGCGGCCATCCCGCTGGTGCTGGGCACCGGGGACTTCACGCTGCGCTTCGGCGACTTCGCGCTGGGGGGCATCGGCACCGCCACCTTCGGGGCCATCCTGCTCTGGGCCTTGCTCCGGCCACGCAACGATGCGTGACGGGGCGCCGCGCACGGCGTTGCATGGCCAGAACCCGGCGCCATGTCGGGGTCTCAGGAGACTCCGCATGCCTCCGTTCCTGCTCTTCCTCATCCGCCACGCCGCGATCGGCTTCGGCATCTCGGCCCTGTTCGTGGGCTTCGTGATCTGGGCCGATCCGTCGGGCCTTGGCCGCCTGCTGCTGTCGTCGCGCGAGCATCCGCTGCCCGTGCTGCTGCTGTGGTTCTTCTCCGGCCTCACCTTCGGGGGCGTGCAGATGGCCATCGCCATCATGCTGCCCGAGGAGGAGCAGCGCCCCCGCCCGCCGCGCGGGCGCATGGTGCCGGTGCCGGTGCGCGCCCAGCGGCGGCGCGATTGAGGCGGCGCACCCTGCTGGCCCTGCCGCTGCTGGGGGGCTGCGCCATTCCGCGCGTCGAGGAACCCGCCTTCTCCGTGGTGGACCGCCAGGGCCCCGTGGAGATCCGCGAGGTCGCCCCCCGCCTGCTGGCCGAGGTGGAGGTGGAGGGCGACGACGAGGCCGCCGCCCGCAACGCCGGCTTCCGCGCGCTCTTCGCCTTCATCTCCGGCGCCAACATCCCCATGACCGCCCCGGTGGCGCAATCGGGCGGCGAGCGCATCGCCATGACGGCGCCCGTCACCCAGTCGCGCGACGGCGCGCGCTGGCGGATCGGCTTCGTGATGCCGGCGGGCAT
>JALHNW010000229.1 GCA_022843345.1 Rubritepida sp.
CCAGCGTGCCGGGGCGCAGCGCGGCCTCCATGGCGCCCAGCACCTGGGCCACCGCCGGGCTGTCGGGCAGCATGAGGATGATGCAGGCGCAGCGCGCGGCCAGTTCCGCCGGGCCGGGCGCGGGCTCCGCGCCGTCCAGCGTGGTGCCGGCGGCGTCCAGCGTCGCCAGTGCCGTGCCCTTGGCGTGCAGCTGGGCGGCCATCGGCGCGCCCATCATGCCCAGGCCCACGAAGCCCACCGCCGTGTCCATCGCCGTTCCCCCCTTCCCTTTGGCGCGGAGTGTCGGGGAGGTGGCGGCGCCTGTCCACGCCCCTGGAAACCGGGCGCGCGATGTGCCATATGAGGGGTGCCGCTTGCGGCTATGGCGATAAACGTTGCGTGGAATAAGCGTTGCGGACCCGGGGGCAGTGCCCGGCGTCTCCACCAATCTCAACCCCCGGTATCGTGGGGGCTGGCATGGGGACGAAACAGGCTCGACGCGCGCGGTAAAGACGTAACTTTTGCCCGGCATTGTACCGCCGTTATCGGGCTAAATCACAAGTGCCAACGATAACAGCCGCGAGGCTGTGGCGCTCGCTGCCTAGGAATAGGTAAGCGCGGTTTGGGGGGCACCGGGCAACAGAAGCCCCCCGCTTCTTCCCCTCGGGACCATCCGCACCTATGGTGCGCGCCCCAGGAATGCCGCGATGACACAGACACCCCCGCCCAGCCTCCTCCCCTATGACCAGTGGGCCGGACGCGCCTTGCGCGCGGTGGCGGTGGACGCGCTGGAGCACGCCTCCCGCGAAGGCCTGCCGGGCGAGCATCACTTCTACCTCTCCTTCCGCACCGACCACCCGGGCACCGTCGTGCCGGGCCACCTGAAGGCGCGCTACCCGAAGGAGATGACCATCGTCCTCCAGCACCGCTTCTGGGACCTGGCGGTGGACCGGCAGGGGCAGCGCTTCTCCGTGGGCCTGTCCTTCTCGGGCGTGCCGGCCATGCTGTCGGTGCCCTTCGGCGCGATGACCGCCTTCCAGGACCCGCACGCCCAGTTCGGCCTGCGCTTCGAGCCGGAGATGGAGGACGCCGCCGAGCCGCCCCCCGCCGCCGAGGAACCGCCCGCCGCATCGCCTGCCGAGCCCGCCGCGCCGCCCGCCGCGCCGCAGGTGGTGAGCCTCGACGCCTTCCGCCGCAAGCGCGACTGAGAAAGAGCCGCCATGACCCCTCCCCTCGACGTGGATGCCGCCCCGGTCACCGACGCCACGCGGACCAGGCGCTACGAATTCAGCACCATGTACCCGCTGGGCAAGGACGCGACGCCGTATCGTCGGCTGCCGATCGAGGGCGTGTCCACGCTCGACGTGGACGGCAAGCGCGTGCTGCGCGTCCCGGCGCGGGTGCTGGAGGAGCTGGCCTTCGCCGCCTGCCGCGACGTGTCGCACCTGCTGCGCCCCGGCCACCTCCGGCAGCTCGCCAACATCCTGGAAGACCCCGAGGCGAGCGCCAATGACCGCTTCGTGGCGCTGGACCTGCTGAAGAACGCCAACATCGCCGCCGGCGGTAAGCTGCCCATGTGCCAGGACACGGGCACGGCCATCGTCTTCGGCAAGAAGGGCCAGCGCGTCTGGGTCGAGGGCGACGAGGAGGAGGCGCTGAGCCACGGCGTGGCCCGCACCTACACCGAGACGAACCTGCGCTATTCGCAGATGGCGCCGCTGTCCATGTTCGACGAGGTGAACACGGGCAACAACCTGCCTGTGGAGTTCACCATCCTCGCCCAGCCGGGCGAGGAGAAGGCGGACGAGCTGCACCTGATGTTCGTCCTCAAGGGCGGCGGCAGCGCGAACAAGACCTTCCTGTTCCAGCAGACGCGCGCGGTGCTGAACAAGCCGAAGCTCCTGGCCTTCCTGGAGGAGAAGATCCGCACGCTCGGCACCTCCGCCTGCCCGCCCTACCACCTGGCGGTGGTGATCGGCGGCACCAGCGCGGAGGCCACGCTCAAGACGGTGAAGCTGGCCAGCACGCGCTACCTCGACGCCCTGCCGACCACCGGCAGCATGGCCGGCCACGCGATCCGCGACCCGGAGCTGGAGACGGAGGTGCACGCGCTGACGCAGCGCCTGGGCATCGGCGCGCAGTTCGGCGGCAAGTATTTCTGCCACGACGTGCGCGTGGTGCGCCTGCCGCGGCATGGCGCGTCCCTGCCCATCGGAATCGGCGTGTCGTGCTCCGCCGACCGGCAGATCAAGGCCAAGATCACCGCCGACGGCGTGTTCCTGGAGGAGCTGGAGCACGAGCCCGCGCACTACCTGCCCGAATACACCGACGACATCACCGGCGGCGAGGTGGTCCGCATAGACCTCAACCAGCCGATGGACGCCATCCGCGCCGAGCTGTCGCGGCACCCGGTGAAGACCCGCGTGTCGCTGACGGGGACCATCGTGGTGGCGCGCGACATCGCCCACGCCAAGCTGCAGGAGCGGCTGGATCGCGGCGAGGGCCTGCCCGCCTACATGAAGGATCACCCGGTCTACTACGCCGGCCCCGCCAAGACGCCGGAGGGCATGGCCACCGGGTCCTTCGGCCCCACCACCGCGGGGCGCATGGACAGCTACGTGGCGGCCTTCCAGGCGGCCGGCGGCTCGCTGGTGATGCTGGCGAAGGGCAACCGCTCCAAGGCCGTGACGAACGCCTGCAAGGCGCATGGCGGCTTCTACCTGGGAAGCGTCGGCGGCCCGGCGGCCCGGCTGGCGCAGGACTGCATCCGCAAGGTGGAGGTGCTGGAGTATCCCGAGCTGGGGATGGAGGCGATCTGGCGGATCGAGGTGGAGGATTTCCCTGCCTTCATCGTGGTGGATGACAAGGGCAATGATTTCTACGACGGGCTGGAGTGATGCCGTTGCTCCGTGCCGCGTCGGCCGCAGTCACCCTGCCGGCAATGACGCGATGGCCATGAGGGAACGTGGCGAGCTGCCTCTGCGCCGCCCCGCCCCGGAGACGCCGCTGCGCTTCGAATTCGTGTTGCGCGACCACTCTCTCGGGCAGGTGATGACCGCAAGCATTGACCTGCCGGCCCGGCCGCTCGTCGGCGATGCGGTGATGGTGGAGGTTGACGGCGGGCGCGGCGCCGTCACGGCGAAACTCTTCGTGGTCGAGGTGTGCTGGCACGGCATCCCGTATTGGGACAAGGGGGAGGCGTGTGGCAGCCTCCTCCTGGATGCTTCCCCGACGTGAGCCGCTTCCACCCCCGCCACGCCCACCTGCTGACGGGCTTCCTCCTCACCTTCATCATGACCTTCGTCATCTCCGGCGTCTCGACGCTGCTGGCGCTCGGCCCGAACGCGGCCGCGCTGGCGCGCTGGCCGGTGGCGTGGTTCACCTCCTGGCTCATCGCCTTCCCCACCGTGCTGGTGGTGCTGCCCGTCGTGCGGCGCATCGTCGCCCGCCTGACGACGGAGGCGCGCCCATGACCCGCCGCCTCATCTCCTCCGGCTCGGTGTTCGAGGAGCAGATCGGCTATTCCCGCGCCGTGGTGGATGGCGACTGGGTCTTCGTCTCCGGCACCACCGGCTACGACTACGCCACGATGACCATCGCGGATGACGTGGCGCAGCAATGCGACCAGGCGCTGCGCAACATCGAGGCGGCGCTGGCGCAGGCCGGCGGGTCCTTGCGCGACGTGGTGCGCGCCACCTTCATCGTGCCGCGGCGCGAGGATTGGGAGCCATGCTGGCCGGTGCTGAAGCGCTGGTTCGGCGAGGTGCGGCCCGCCTCCACCCTGCTGCACGCCGGGTTGCAGACGGATGCGATGCGCATCGAGATCGAGGTGACCGCGCGCCTGCGGCGCCATGGAGGGGATTAGGGCATGCGCTTCGCCGTGGACCGGCTCGACCACCTGGTCGTCACCTGCAACGACGTGGAGATCACCGCAGCCTGGTACCAGCGCGTGCTGGGGATGGAGCGTGAGGAGTTCGGCCCGCACCGCCGCACCTCGCTGCGCTTCGGCGGGCAGAAGATCAACCTGCGGCCCAGGGAGGCCACCCAGGCCGAATGGTGGTCGGGCACCGACCCGCGGCCGGGCAGCCAGGATTTGTGCTTCATCGTCACCTGCTCGGCGCTGGAAGTCGTGGCGCACCTGCATGGCTGCGGCGTGACGGTGGAGCTGGGGCCGGTGAAGAAGGACGGCGCGCTGGGCTCCATCGCCAGCGTCTATTGCCGCGACCCGGACGGCAACCTGATCGAGATCAGCAACTACGGGGACTGAGAGGTCCCCGTAGTTGCCTGTTTTTGTGCCCTCAGGCGCCGGGCGCGGCCGTCCGGCCGCTTGGCTCTCGCCGCGCCGCCGTTGCGC
>JALHNW010000230.1 GCA_022843345.1 Rubritepida sp.
GCAGCACGCGCAGCGCCGTGCCATCGGGCAGGCGGGCCAGCAGCAGCGCATCGGCGCCACGGAACGCGACCTCCTCGATGCGCGCGGCCTGGCCGGAGGGGTCCAGGCGGATGCGCTCGGGCCGCAGCGCGAAGCCGCCGCCGGGCCCATCCAGCAGGTTGGCCGCGCCCAGGAAGGCGGCGACGGCGCGGCTGGCCGGGCGCTCGTACAATTCGCGCGGCGGGGCAAGCTGGGCGATGCGGCCTTCGTGCAGCACGGCCACCTGGTCGGCCAGCGCCAGCGCCTCCCCCTGGTCGTGCGTCACCATCACGAAGCCCGCACCCGTGGCGCGCTGGATGCGCCGAAGCTCGAAGCCCGTGCGCTCGCGCAGGTTGGCGTCCAGGGCGGCCAGCGGCTCGTCCAGCAGCACCAGGGCGGGGCGGCGCGCCAGCGCGCGCGCCAGCGCCACCCGCTGCTGCTGCCCGCCGGAAAGCTGGTGCGGGCGGCGCGCCTCCAGCCCCTCGATGCCCAGCAGCGCTACCAGCTCCGCCACCCGCGCGCGCGGGTCCTCGCCGCGGCGGCGCAGGCCGTAGGCGATGTTCTCGAACACGCTCATGTGCGGGAACAGCGCGTAGGACTGGAACATCATGGCCACGTCGCGCGCCTGCGGCGGCAGGCGCGCGATGTCCCGGCCGCGCAGCAGCACGCGCCCGGCATCGGCGCGCTCGAAGCCCGCGACGACGCGCAGCAGGGTGGACTTGCCCGAGCCGCTGCCCCCCAGCAGCGCCAGGAACTCGCCCTCGCGCATCTCCAGCGACAGCCCGTCGAGCGCGGGCGCGGCGCCGAAGCGCTTCGTCACGCCCTCCAGCGCCAGCAGGCTCACCGCCCGGCCTTGAAGCGCGCCCAGAGCCGCGCCCGCGCCCGCTCGGCGGCCTGGGGCGGCGTGCCGGCGAGGAAGGAGCGCGCCACCACCTCCGGCGGCGGGAAGATGGACGGGTCGTCGCGGATCTCGGCCGGCAGCAGCGCGCGCGAGGCGGGAACGGCGTTGGGGTAGCGCACCTGGCGGGTGATGCCGGCCATCACCTCCGGCCGCAGCACGAAGTCGATGAAGGCGTGCGCGGCGTCCGGATTCGGCGCGTCGGCCGGGATCGCCAGCATGTCGAAGGAGAGCTGCGCGCCCTGCCGCGGCGGCAGGTACTGCACGGAGAAGGGGCGCCGCGCCTCGCGCGCCCGCGCGCCGGCCTGGATGGCGTCGCCGCTGTAGGTGAGCGCCGCGCAGACCTCGCCGGCGGCCAGCTGCTCGATGATCGCGGGCGGGCTGGGGATGCCGCGCAGGTGCGTGCGAATGGCCAGCAGCCGGCGCTGCGCCTCGGCGATGTCGGCCGCCTCGCCCGAAAGCGGGTCGCGCCCCAGGTGGCGCAGCACGGTGGGCAGCACGTCCACCGCGCTGTCCATCACCACCACGCCGCATCGGGCGATGCGGCGCAGGTTGTCGGGGTCGAGGATCAGGTCCAGGCTGTCCAGCGGCGCCTCGGGCCACAGGGCGCGGATGCGCTCGGGCACCACGGCCAGGCCAACGGTGCCCCACAGGTAGATCACGCCGTGCCGGTTGCCGGGGTCCAGCTTCGCCACCTCGCCCATCAGCGCGGGGTCGAGGTTGCGGAGATTCGGGATGCGCGCGTGGTCCAGCGGGCGCAGCGCGCCGGCCCGCAGCAGCCGGTTGAAGGAGGGCTCGGAGGTCGGCACGATGATGTCGTAGCCCGAGCGCCCGGCGGACAGCTTGCCTTCCAGCGTTTCCAGCGTGTCGTACACGTCGTAGCGCACGCGGATCCCCGTCTCGCGCGTGAAGCCCTCCAGCGCCGCGGGGTCGATGTAGTCCGCCCAGTTGTAGATGTTCAGCACGCCCTGCGCGCGCGAGGGCGCGGCGAGCAGCAGCAGCGCGAGCACGAGGACGAGGCGGCGCATCGGCGGTCTCCGGCGGGGCCCCCGTTCATCGCGCAGCTTGGCGCGGCAGGCAACCGCGCCGATTTTCCTTGACGTTGTTGGTTTGTTCCGGCACAACACGCGGGCCAAGGGGCGAACTGCGTCCAACGCCGTTCCGGCCCCTCCGCACCGCCCTCAATCCCCTCGCCAGGACACCGCCCGCGCACCCGCCGGGCGGCGCTTCGCCGCATCCAACCGAATCCCGCCCGCGCGCCCCGCGCCGGCGGCAGGAGACGCACGCCCATGCCCTTCGCCTCCACCGCGCTGATCCCGCTCGTGCAGAACAGCGGCTTCACCATGTGGCTCTACCGCAGCGACGACATGCGGGTGGACATCACGGCCCCCGGCTACTTCAACGCGGCCGCCGCACGGCTGCGCGCGGGCGACATCATGGTGCTCCAGGCCGCGGACTCCATGGCGATGCTGCCGGTGCGCTCCAACGCCCTCACCGGCCCGGGCGTGACGCTGGACGGTGCGGTGACGCCGGTCAGCCTCACCCGCGCGCTGGCCCACGCCTTCGGCATCAGCCAGGCGGCCAGCGCGGTGGTCCGCACCGTGGTGCTGGCGCCCATCATGGCCGGCATCGTGGTCGGCACCGCCATCCCGGTGCAGGCGCAGGTGCACGGGCCGGTGCAGCAGGTGACGGTGACGCTGCGCAACGGCGCGGGCCAGGTCGTCCCGCCCGTGCAGGTGATCGCCGTCTCGCAGGGCTACGTCACCGCCACGGTCCCCACGCCGCCGGTCGGCACCGGCTACCGCGTCCGCGTCGAGGACGTGCTGGACCCTTCGGTCGGGGCCGCCGCCCCCGCCTTCACCATCCTGCCCGACCTGCGGCTGATCCTGTCCGAGGACGGGCTGCGGCTGGCGCAGGAGGACGGCGCGGCCCTCCTCCAGGGCTGAGGCCCGCCCCCACCCGCAACCACAGCACGGACGGAGCCCCATGCCCGATCTCAAGATCAGCGAATTGCCGGCGGCCACGAGCCTCGCCGAGACCGACATCACGGCCCTGGTGCAGGGCGGCGGCAGCCTGGTGACGCGCCGCGCCACCCTGGCCCAGCTGCGCGGCCACATGTTCAGCGAGCGCAGCGTGCACATCCGCGACTTCGGCGCCGCCGGCAACGGCACGGCCGACGACGGGCCGGCGCTGCAGGCCGCGGTCAACGCGCTCTCGCCCGGCGGGGGCACGGTGCAGCTGGGCGCGCGCACCTACCGCATCGGCACGCCGGTGGTCATCGCCAACGCCGCCGTGCGCATCCAGGGCCAGGGCTTCGGCGAGGGCGGCAACCCGGGCGACGGCACCTGGCTCACCTGCTCCTCCCCCGGCATCTTCCCCATCACCTTCCAGGGTGCCGCCGCGCGCGGCGCGGGCGTGCGCGACCTGGCGGTGCGCGAGGCGCATGGCGCGGCGTTCAGCGGCACCTGGGCGCCCACGCCCTACGAGTGGTTCTTCCGCGTGCTGGACTGCCTGGGCGGGGTGGACTTCGACAACGTGATGCTGGCGCCCGTGAACAAGGGCATCCTGGTGCGCAACTCCGGCCGCACCGACATCCGGCGCCTGCGCGGGCAGTGCTTCACCACCGGCGTCGAGTACGACGAGATCTACGACGTCGCGCGCATCGCCTCCCTGCACTTCTGGCCCTTCTGGTCGGCCAACGACAACGTGGTGCGCTGGCAGCAGCTCAACGGCGACGCGCTGGTGTTCCGCCGGGTGGACGGCGTCTTCGTGGACCAGGCCTTCGTGCTGGGCGCGCGGTCCATGTTCCGCTTCGCGTCCTCGCCCGCCGGATTCACGCAGAAGTTCTCCATCGGCCAGGCCTATGCCGACTTCGTGCGTCACGGCATCTGGATCGAGGCCGCGGGCACCGACGGGCAGGTGGACGCGATGACGGTGCAGTGCGAGCTGTGGAACGCGGCCGGCGCGCCGCTGCCCGGCTCGGCCGGCGTGCTCCTCGCCGCCTCCTCCTCGCGCGTGCAGGTCGGCCAGCTGCGCGTGGACGACGTGGAGGACAACGCCATCCGCGTCGAGGGCAGCGGCAACCGGCTCGACCTCGGCGCGCTGCGGGTGGTGAACTTCAACCAGCGGGGCAACGGCGCGGCGGCGGTGCACATCGCCAACGTCGCCAGCGGCACGGCGAACCGGGTGATGCTGCCCGCGGCGCCGCTGCTGGAGGGGGTCACGAATGGCGGGCCGGTGCTCAACCCCGGCACCAACGCGTCCTTCGGGCTGGTGGCGCCGGCGGGCACGGCGGCGCGCCCGTCCCTGGCGGTGGGCAGCGCGGATGCCGGGCTGTCGCAGCCGGCGGCCAACGCGCTGGCCGCCTCGGTAGCGGGGGCGGAGGTGCTGCGGCTTTCCGCCGGCACCGCCACGCT
>JALHNW010000231.1 GCA_022843345.1 Rubritepida sp.
GCGGGCGCCTGGGCGGGGGCGGTGGGCGGCGCCCAGTAGGCGCGCGGCTCGGGCCGGGAGGCGTCGCCCCGGCGCAGCAGCAGGAAATGGCCGGCCGGCAGGCGGCGGATGGCGGCGTAGGCGGTGGCGGGGTCGGGGATGTAGCCCAGCGCCAGGAAATCCTCGATCGCCGCCGGGTCCATGCGGCGTGATACGTCCGGCAGGGCGAGCAGGCCGGCGATTTCCGATGCGAAGGCAAGGGAACCATCTGGCAACCAAGTGTAGTGCAGGGGTTTCTCCCCTAGCCTGTCGCGTGCGAGCAGGAGTTCGCCGCGACCGGCGTCCCACAGGGCGAAGGCGAACATCCCTTGCAGTTCACCCAGCGCGGCAACCCCGGATTCACGCCAGGCATGCAGGATGGCCTCCGTGTCGGAGCGCGTGCGGAAGCGGTGGCCGGCGGCTTCGAGACGGCTACGCAAAGTTCCGAAATTGTAGATTTCGCCGTTGAACGAGATGATCACCTTTCCATCCTGGGTTGCCATCGGCTGCGCGCCGCCGGCGAGGTCCACGATGGACAGGCGACGATGGCCCAGGCCGACATGCGGTTCCGCATGCAGGCCCATGCCGTCGGGGCCGCGATGGGACATCGCCTCGGCCATGAGGCGCAGGCGGCCCTCGTCGGGGGTCGAGGGAGTGCAGGGTTGGAATATCCCGTTGATGCCACACATCTCTCTGTCTCCCGGCAGGGCTCCTGCCGCCCTTATGGCAGCGCCACGGGACATGCAGGATACGGCGTCTTGTCGTCCCGTGAATCTCACGGGGAAAGCATCGGAAAAATTCTTATGCGGGAGGCAACCGCAACACACTCAACCCTTGCGCGTGCTTCCACTCTTATACTAGGATCACCTGTGGTTGCAGAGCGGAAAAAGGTCCACCCGTGACATCCATCAGCAGAACCCCTCGACCCGCCGACATCGCCCAGGTTGACGCCGAGCAGGCGGCCGCCCCGGGCAACCGGATGACCTGGCCCGCCGCCATCCTCGCCATCCTCGGGCTGAGCATGCTGCTCTGGGGCTCGCTCCTCATGGGCATTGGCGCCCTCATCGGCTGAACCCGTCCGCCGCGCCGGGGCTGCCGGCGCGCAGCCAGGCCACCACGTCCCGCAGCCCGTCCTCCAGCGCCACCGCCTCGCCCAGGCCCAGCCTTTCCCCTGCCAGCGCCGGATTTCCGTAGGATTCGCGGATCTCCCCCTCCCGGCCCGGCCCGTGCCGGATGTCGGGCGCCACCCCGCAGGCCGCCGCCACCGCATGCGCCAGCTCCAGCACGCTGGTTGGCCGCCCGGTGCAGACGTTGAACACCGGCGCCTCCAGCGAGGCCGCCTCCATCCCCGCCAGCAGCGCCCGCACCACCTGCCCCACATGCACGAAGTCGCGCGTCTGCCGGCCGTCGCCGTGGATCGTCACCGGCTGGCCCGCCGCCATCCGGCCGCAGAAGATCGAGATCACCCCCGAATAGGGCGAGCGCGGGTCCTGCCGCGGCCCGAACACGTTGAAGAAGCGCAGCCCGCAGGTGGGCACGCCGTGCGCGGCGCCGGCCACGCGGGCGTGCTGCTCGCTCCCCAGCTTGTCGGCGCCGTAGGAGGAGAGCGGCCGCGCCGCCGCCGATTCGGCGATCGGCATCACCGCCTGGTCGCCATAGACGGCGGCGGAGGAGGCGTAGACCACCGGCAGCTTCGCCGCGCGCGCCGCGTCCAGCACCGCGATGGTGCCGCCCAGGTTCACCCGGTGCGTGCCCAGCCAGTCGCGCATCCCCAGCTCGACGGAGGCGATGGCGGCCAGGTGGAAGCAGCCATCCACCCCCTCCATGGCCTGCCGCACCAGGGCGGGGTCGGCCACGTCGCCTTCCAGCAGCGCGCAGCCGGGCAGCAGGTTGGCGCGGCTGCCGGTGGACAGGTCGTCCAGCACCCGCACCTGGTCGCCGCGCCGCAGCAGGGCGGTGGCGAGGTGGGAGCCGATGAAGCCGCAGCCCCCGGTGATCAGAAAGAGCGCCAAGAAGCCTCCCGCCCGTGTCCGTGAAGGCCCGACAATCCCAGAATCCCGGCGGCCGGCCAAGCGCCGCCGCGATTCACCCCAGCCCGGCGCGCCGCCGGAACCCCGCCGCCAGCCGGTCGTAGAGGCCGCGCGGCTTCAGCGCCACGAAATGCGGGAAGGTGGGGGACAGGCGGTCCACCCGCGTCGGGATGGGCAGGCCCCACAGGTGGCCCGCCCCCTTCCAGATGGTGCAGCGCCCCTGCTCGGGCGCGATGTCGAACCACACCGCCCGCCAGGTGGAGACCATCCAGGAATTCTCCCCCCGATTGCCCACGTTGGCGCAGTCCATCCCCAGCTTGCCCATGTACAGACCCAGGTACAGCTCGAAGGACTGGCTGTTCGGCCCCTTGTAGTTGGTGACCGCCAGCTCCTGCATCTTGTCCAGGTAGAAGGCTTCCAGCCCCGCGAAGAAGGCCCGCCCCTCCGGCGACTTCGTGAAGTGGAAGACGCCGGCGTTCATCTGGATGAGGTAGTCCAGCCCCTGGGCGCGCAGCAGGTCCGAGACCTCCACGCCCTTCCACTCGCCTTCCCGCTTGGGCCCGCCTGTGACGGAGAAGGGGCGCGTCTCGCAGGCGCGCCACCATTCATCCACGTCGTCCTTGGCCAGCAGGCAGTCGGCGTCCACGAACATCGTGCTCTCGTAGGGCGAGAGGTCGAAGACGCGGATCTTGTTCATCACGTGCGGGAAGCGCGCGTCGCCCTCCATGGCGATGACGTGCTCGAACAGCGCGGCCTCGGCGCCCGTGGGCTCCAGCCCGCGCTCGCAGACCAGGCAGGTGCCGCGCCCAGGGTCCATCACGCGCAGCGAGGCGGCGAGGTTGACCGCCATCTCCACGTATCTCGGCGAGCCGGTCGCCAGCACGATGTAGCCCTGCCGCACGTGGAGCCCTCTCGCCGGGGGAAGGAGGGGGCGCCGGACACCGGCGCATTCCCCGGTGGGAGGCTAGCGCGCATGCTGCAACCGCGAAAGGGGTTGGTTACGCGCGCGTCATTCCTGGCGTTGTGCAGCGCGGCATGGCATGCTCCGCGGGGCTGCCCTGGCGCAGGGCCGCCCATCATCCCACGCCTGGAAGGGCAGACCCGATGGACGACACGACGACGGCGCAGCCCCTTGCCGGCGCCGCACTCGCCCCACGCCCGCCTGCCCGGCTGAGCGTCATCATCCCCTGCTACAACGAGGCGCCCAACGTCCCGGAGATGGTCCGCCGCCTGGATGCCACCCTGGCGGGCATCGCCTGGGAGGCGGTCTTCGTGGACGACGACAGCCCCGACGGCACCGCCGCCGTGGCCAAGGGCATCGCCGCCGCCGACCCGCGGGTGCGCTGCATCCGCCGCGTCGGCCGCCGCGGCCTGGCGTCGGCCTGCATCGAGGGCGTGCTGTCCTCCGCCGCGCCCCATGTCGCGGTGATCGACGGCGACCTGCAGCACGACGAGACCCTGCTGCCCGCCATGCTGGCCCTGCTGGAATCCGGCGAGGCGGAGCTGGTCATCGGCTCGCGCCACGTGGAGGGGGGGAGCGCGGCGGCCGGCTTCACCACCTGGCGCGCCAGGCTGTCGGAGGCCGGGACCGCGCTGGCCGCGCGCGTGCTGCCCATGCCGGTGAGCGACCCGATGTCGGGCTTCTTCGCCCTGAAGCGCGAGGTGTTCGAGGAGGTGGTGCCGCGCCTCAACGGCACCGGCTTCAAGATCCTGCTCGACGTCATCCTGTCCGCCGGCCGGCCGCTGCGGGTGCGCGAGCTGGCCTACGGCTTCCGCGCCCGCCAGGCGGGCGAGAGCAAGCTGGACGCCACCGTCATGGTGGAGTTCCTGGGCCTGCTGGTGGACAAGGCGATCGGCGGCATCCTGCCGCTGCGCTTCCTGTCCTTCGCCGCGGTGGGGCTGGTGGGCGTGGTGGCGCACATGGCCGTGCTGGCGCTGGCGCACGGCGCCATGGGGCTGGGCTTCGGCCCGTCCATGGCGCTGGCCACGCTGGTGGCGATGACGGTGAACTTCGTCGTCAACAACCGCCTCACCTACCGCGACCGGCGGCTGCGGGGCTTGGCCATGCTGCGGGGCCTGGCGCTGTTCTACCTGGTGTGCGGCGTGGGCGCGCTGGCCAACAACGGCGTCGCCGCCCTGCTGCTGGAGGGCGGCGGGCTGGGCTGGGGCCTGGCCGGCGTGGCGGGTGCGGTGATGACGGTGGTGTGGAACTACGTCATGTCGGCCACGCTGGTGTGGCGGGCGCGGTAGGCGCGCGCGCGGCCGCCCCCGGGCAGCCG
>JALHNW010000232.1 GCA_022843345.1 Rubritepida sp.
CGCGCTCCGTGCGCGACTGCCACGCGCTGGACGCCGTGATCGCGGGCGCGGAGGAGGTGGCGCCGCTGCTGCCGGCGGAACTGGCCGGGCTGCGGATCGGCGTGCTGCACACGGTGGTGGAGGAAGGGCTGGTGGGCGAGGTGTCGCGCCCCGTCGGCCGGGCGCTGGCGCGGCTGGAGGCGGCGGGCGCGCGCCTGACGGACCTCGCGCTGCCGGCGCTGGAGCTGATGCCCACGATCAACGCCAAGGGTGGCCTGACGGCGCCGGAGGCCATGGCGCTGCACGGGCCGATCATCGAGGCGGCGGCGGATGCCTACGACCCGCGCATCCTGGTCCGCATCCGGCGCGGCGAGGGGGTCACGGCCGTCGAGTACCTGGCCGTGCAGGCGGCGCGCCGCCAGGTGCAGGCGGAGTGTGCCGCGCTGATGGCCCCCTTCGACGCCGTGGTCTGCCCCACCGTGCCCATCGCGCCCCCCGCGCTGGCCGAGGTGGAGGACGAGGCGGAATACGGGCGCATCAACCTGCTGCTGCTGCGCAACACGGCCATCGCCAACTTCCTGGATATCTGCGCGATCAGCCTGCCGGTCCACACGCCGGGCGACGCGCCGGCCGGCCTGATGCTGATGGCGCCCGCCATGGCGGATGCGCGGCTGCTGGCGATCGCGGCGGCGGTGGAGGCGGCGGTCTGACCGCTCAGGCCCATTGCCCGCGCAGGAAGCCCAGCGCGGGCAGCGGCGTCCACTTGCGCGGCAGGTCGGAGCGGCGGATCGGCGCCACGGAGTAGCGCGGCACCGGCTGGGCGGAGCGGCGCAGGAAATCCTCGTAGGCGCGGACCTCGCGCGCGCGCCAGTCGCGGTCCTGCACCGCGCGGTCGCGGGAGCGGAAGACCTCCGCCACCCGCGTCTGCTTCTCCAGGTGGGCGAGGACGGCCCAGAGCGTGTCCTCGTCCCCGCGCTTCACCAGCGTGAGATCGGCCATGGGGCAAGAGAAGGTGACGCGGAGGTGCCGGGTCAAGCGTGAAATGAAAAAGGGCCGGAGCATGCGCCCCGGCCCTCCTCGTGTCGCAACCCCTGGAAGGATTACGCGATGCGCTCGCCGTGCTGCGTGACGTCGAGGCCCTCGCGCTCCTCCTCCTCGCTCACCCGCAGGCCGATGATGGCGTCCACGACCTTGAGGATGATGAAGGTGGCGACCGCGGTGAAGGCGAAGACCGCGACGGTGGCATAGACCTGGATCAGCAGCTGGTCCATCGAGCCGCCATAGCCCTCCGGCGTCGCCGTGGAGGCCGACAGCGGGCCATAGGCGAAGACGCCCACCAGCAGCGCGCCCAGGATGCCGCAGACGCCGTGCACGCCGAAGGCGTCCAGGCTGTCGTCGTAGCCCAGCCAATGCTTGAGCGCGGTGGCGCCCCAGAAGCCGGACAGCCCGGCGGCCACGCCGATGATCAGCGCGGGCCCCGGCAGCACGAAGCCCGCGGCCGGGGTGATGGCGACCAGCCCCGCGATGGCGCCCGACACGGCGCCGAGCACGGAGGGCTTGCCCTTGGTCATCCACTCGGCAGCCAGCCAGGACAGCACGGCGGCGGCGGCGGCGACCTGGGTGACCAGCATGGCCATGCCCGCGCGCCCGCCGGCGGCACCGGCGGAGCCGGCGTTGAAGCCGAACCAGCCCACCCACAGCAGCCCCGCGCCGATGACGGCGTAGGTCAGGTTGTAGGGCGCCATGTTGTCGTGCCCGTAGCCCAGCCGCTTGCCGAGCACGAGGGCGGCCACGAGCCCCGCGACGCCCGCGTTGATGTGCACCACCGTGCCGCCCGCGAAGTCCAGCGCGCCCAGGGCGAAGATCCAGCCGTTCGGGTGCCACACCCAATGGGCCACCGGCGCGTAGACCAGCAGCGAGAACAGGATGGTGAAGACCACCATGGCGGAGAACTTCATGCGGTCCGCGAAGGCGCCGGTGATCAGCGCGGGCGTGATGATGGCGAAGGTCATCTGGAACATCAGGAAGACCGTCTCGGGGATGGTGAAGGCCACCGCCGCGTCGCCGCTGCCGAGCGTGAAGGGCTTGTCCCAGTTCTCCGCGATGCCCGAGAGCATGAACTTGCTCAGGTCGCCGATCCAGGCATTGCCCTCGCCGAAGGCGAGCGAGTAGCCGGCCACGATCCACACGATGGAGGCCAGGGCGCAGATGGTGAAGGACTGCGCGAGCGTGGCCAGCACGTTCTTCTTGCGCACCATGCCCGCGTAGAACAGCGCGATGCCCGGCACCGTCATCAGCAGCACCAGGGCGGTGGAGGTGAGCATCCAGGCGGTGTCGCCGCTGTTCACCGTGGCGTCCTGCGCCAGCGCCGGCATTGCCAGCGCGGCGAGCGGCGCGGCCGCGAGGGCCGCGCGCGTCATCGTCTTCATGCGTTCGTCTTTCCCGTTCGAGAGTTGCTCAAAGCGCCGCGCCATCGGTCTCGCCCGTGCGGATGCGCATGGCGCGCTCCACGTCCACGACGAAGACCTTGCCGTCGCCGATCTTGCCGGTGCGCGCCGCGGCGCCGATGGCCTCCACCACCGCGTCCACCAGCTCGTCCGCCACCACGACCTCGATCTTGAGCTTCGGCAGGAAGCTCACCTGGTATTCCGCGCCGCGGTAGATCTCGGTCTGGCCCTTCTGCCGGCCGAACCCCTTCACCTCCGTCACCGTCAGCCCCTGCACGCCGAGCGGGGTGAGCGCGTCGCGCACCTCGTCCAGCTTGAAGGGCTTGATGACCGCCATCACGAGCTTCATCAGCCTGCCTCTCTCCCGCATGCCGCGCGCGGAACTCCGCGGCGCCGGCATCACGGGTGACATGCGGGGCGGGCGCTGCGCCAGCGGTGGAAACCGCCGAAATCACGCGGGCGCGCCGTGATTGCCCGTTTCCTGTGCAGGCGCGATGAAATCCGCCCGCTCCCTCTGCCCGCCGGCGCTTCCGCGCTAACATGGGGGTCATGACCACCGAGATGCACACCGACATCGCCATCATCGGCGCCGGCCCCGTCGGGGCGTCGCTCGCCGCCAGCCTCGGCGCGCGGGGCATCGCCTGCTGCGTGCTGGACCAGGCGCCGCTGCCGCCCAGGGAGCTGCCCGGCTTCGACGGCCGCGCCTACGCCATCGCCCGCGCCTCGCAGGAGATGCTGGAGGCGGCGGGCGTCTGGGAGCGCCTGCCCGTGGTGCCCTGCCCGATCGAGGCCATCAAGGTCTGCGACGGGCGGGTGGGCGAGCGGCCCTCCTCGCTCGACCTCGACTTCCGCGCCGAGGAGGTGTCGGACGCGCCCTTCGGCTGGATGGTGGAGGCGCGCGCGCTGCGCGTCGCGCTGAACCGCCGCCTGCCGGAGCTTCCCTCCGTCACCGCGCTGGCGCCGATGACGGCGGAGGTGGCGCGCGACCCGTCCGGCGCCACGCTGCGCCTGGCCGACGGGCGCATCCTGCGCGCGAGGCTGGTGGTGGGCGCGGAGGGCAGGCGCTCGCCGCTGCGCCAGCAGGCGGGCATCCGGGTGATCCGCCACGACTACGGGCAGGTGGGGCTGGTCGGCGCCTTCGCGCACGAACGCCCGCACGGCAACCAAGCGCTGGAGCTGTTCCTGCCGGCCGGGCCCTTCGCGCAGCTTCCGCTCTCAGACGCCGGGGCCTTCGGCGAATCGTCGCTGCCGCACGCCAGCGCCTTCGTCTGGACGGAAGCCGCGGGGAATGCCGCGCGCATCCTGGCGATGGACGACGCGGGCTTCGCGCGCGAGCTGCGGCGGCGGCTGGGCGACCGGCTGGGCGCCATCGAGCCCATCGGGCGCCGCTGGCACTACCCGCTGACCGCCATGCACGCCGCGCGCTACGTGGCCGCGCGCCTGGCGCTGGTGGGGGATGCGGCGCACGGCATGCACCCCATCGCCGGCCAGGGGCTGAACATCGGCTTCCGCGACGTCGCTGCCCTGTCGCGCCTGCTGGGCGAGGCGCAGGCGCGCGGCGAGGACCCGGGCAGCCCCGTCCTGCTGGCGCGCTACCAGGCCGAGCGGCGGCCGGACGCGCTGATGATGATCGGCGCGACCCACGTGCTGGAGAAGCTGTTCGGCAACGACATCGGCCCCGTGCGGCTGGCGCGGCGGCTGGGCATCGCGGCGGTGGACCGCATCCCCATGCTCAAGCGCGCCTTCGCGCGGCAGGCGATGGGGCTGCCGTTGCGGGGGTGAGGCTCAGTAGCGGCAGACCTCCCGCGTCTCCCACCGCTCGCCCACCACGCGGCCGCGGCGGTCGCGCACCGGGACCAGGCGGCGCACCAGGCGGCAGCGCGGCCTGCCG
>JALHNW010000233.1 GCA_022843345.1 Rubritepida sp.
CCCTGCCGGACGGCTCGGGCGGGGCCCTGCTGTGGCACGACGCGCTGCGCCTGCCGGCCTGGGCGGTGGGGCGGGTGCCGTGCACCGAGCGCGGCGGGTTTTCCTTCTACCGGCTGGGGTGATACCGGGCGCCGATGGAACGCATCATCTGCACCCTGGTCCGCGAAGCCGACTGGCGCGCGGCCGAGGCCCTGGGCGAGTACCGCGGCAGCGCGGACGACGCGCGCGACGGCTTCCTGCATTTCTCCACGCGGGCGCAGCTGCGCGCGACAGCGGCGAAGCATCGTGCCGGCATCGCGGACCTGTGGCTGGTGGAGGCGGATGTGACGGCGCTGGACGATGCGCTGCGCTGGGAGCCGGCGAGCGGGTCGTCCCGGCCGGGGCTGTTCCCGCATCTGTACGCGCCGCTGCCGGTTTCGGCGGTGGTGCGGGCGGTGGCGGTGGCGCTGGTGGAGGGGGTTCACGTCTTCCCGGACGATGTTCCCTGAGCCATGGCCTTCGTATCGCAGCTGTGCGAGCCACCCTTCCGCTTCGACGTGACGGAGCAAGGCGGCATCAAGGCCGTCACCTTCCTGGTGGGGCATGACCCGGTGCTGCCGGCCACCTACTTCGTCCTGGTTTCCCTCGATGGCACGAGTGACCCGGCGCAGCCGGAATATCAGTTCGCCATCGTCAGGCGCCGGATCGCGGATGACCAGGAAGACTTCATCTTCGATGGCCGGGAGACGCGGCAGCTCTTCGCCACGCATGAACGGGAATGGCTTCTGTACATCATCGTGTCGGCGACGCTTCGCCTCCTGGAAACCTTTCGGCCCGAAGCTGTCTTCCGATGCATCATGGTCGGCAACGCCAAGGCCCAACGCAACGCCCTTCGCAAGCATGAGCTGGTCAACTGGGCGTTCGACAAGGCCGGGTATGACACCATCCGGTGCGACGAGTTCAACGACCGCCAGATCTGGCTGGCGCGGCGCAGGGCGGGTACCGAGCGGTGAAGCGACTTGAAGAGGTGGCACCGATGGACAATACTTGCCGGAGAGGACCATGAGCATGGAACGGGACGCGCAGATCGAGCTGCTGAAGGCCGTCGAGGCGCGGCGCTCGGCCATGGCTGACGCCCTTCGTGCATCCCAGGCCTTCCGCGCCATGCTTCGCAGCTACGATGGCGAGGCGAATCCCCCTGCCGTTAAGCGCGCCTGAACCGTCACCGGCGCATCACCGCCCGCTCGCTCATCCAGCACGCCCAGGCCACCACCACCCCGCCCAGGATCACCGGCAGCGTCGGCGCGTTGCCGAAGACCGACCAGTCCAGGAACACGCTCCAGGGCAGGGCGATGAACTCGAAGGGCGCCAGGCGCGCGGGGCTGGCGTGGCGGAAGGCCAGCGCCAGGGTCAGCGTCGCCGCTCCCGCCAGCACGCCGTTCAGCGCCAGCTGGCCCCATTGCAGCGCGTCCGGCGGCACCCAGTGGATGGCGGCGAAGGGCGCGGTGGCCAGCAGGCCGAGGGTGGACGGGAACAGGATCAGCCGCGCCAGCCCGCTTTCCGCCTTCAGGCCGCGGTTCACCGTGATGTTCACCGCGTAGCAGACCGTGCCCAGCGCCGCGCAGGCGAAGCCCAGCACCGAGCCGCCCCCGGCCAGCGACGGCGCCAAGGCCAGCGCCACGCCCCCGAACCCCACGGCGGACCACAGCCAGGCGGCGCGCGGCACCTGCTCGTGCAGGAACCACCGCGCGAAGACGAGGGTGAGGAAGGGCGCGGTGAAGAACACCAGGTAGCCATCGGCCAGCGGCAGGTGGCGGAAGGCGGTGAAGAACAGCAGGCCCGAGCACAGCATCGCCACCGCGCGGACGGCGTGCAGGCGGGGATGGTGCGTGCGGAAGGCCCCGCCCGCCCCGCGCCACAGGGCGCGCAGGCCGAACAGGATCAGCAGCAGCGTCGCGTGGCGCACGGCGATCGCCTGCGCGGCGCTGAACTCCGCCGACAGGAACTTGCTGTTCGCGTCCAGCACGCCGAACAGGCCGATGCCCAGCATCAGCAGCACCGGACCCTTCATGCCGGTGGTGTCCGCCGCCTTGGCCGGGGTGTCAACGCGGGGTAAGGGTGCGGGCGATGACCCCCGCCCTCGCCTCCGCCCTCATGCCCCTGGTGCGGCGCTTCGACGCGGAGGCGGCGCATGGCTGGGCGCTGGGCGCGCTGCGCGCCGGGCTGGCCGGGCGGGACGCGGCGCCGGACGACCCGGCACTCGCCATCGAGGCGCTGGGCCTGCGCTTCGCCAACCCCGTCGGGCTGGCGGCGGGGTTCGACAAGGACGCCGTGGCCGTGCTGCCGCTGCTACGCCTGGGCTTCGGCTTCGTGGAGGCCGGGACCGTCACCCCGCGCCCGCAGGCCGGCAACCCGCGCCCGCGCCTGTTCCGGCTGGAGGAGGACCGCGCGGTGATCAACCGCATGGGCTTCAACAATGGCGGGCTGGATTCCTACCTGGCCCGGCTGCGCGACCTCCAGCGCCCGCTGCCCGGCGTGCTGGGCGCCAATGTCGGCGTGAACAAGGATGGCGCGGAGCCGGAGCGCGACTACCCCGCTTTGTGCCGCGCCGTGGCGCCGCTGGCGGATTACGTGACGATCAACATCTCCTCGCCCAACACGCCCGGCCTGCGGGACCTGCAGGGCGAGGACCGGCTGCGGGCGATCCTGCGCGCGGTGGACACGCGCGCGCTCGGCAAGCCGGTGCTGGTGAAGCTGGCGCCGGATTTGTCCGAGGACGCGCTGCCGGCGCTGGTGGAGCTGTGCGTGGCCCACGGGGTGGCGGGGCTGATCGTCTCCAACACAACGCTGGCGCGGCCGGACAGCCTGCGCTCGCGCCATCGCGCGGAAGCCGGCGGGCTGTCCGGGGCGCCGCTGTTCGACCGCTCGACGGAGATGCTGCGCCGCGCGCGGCGGCTGGCGGGGGCGCGGCTGGTGCTGGTGGGCGCGGGCGGCGTGGCGGATGCGGACACCGCCTATGCGAAGATCAAGGCCGGCGCCTCGCTGGTGCAGATGTATTCCGCCTTCGCCTATGGCGGCCCCGCCCTGGTGCGGCGGATCAAGGACGGGCTGGCGGCGCTGCTGCGGCGCGACGGCGTGGCGAGGCTGGCGGATGCCGTCGGCGTGGAGGCGTGAGCGTGGAGATCCTGGAACACCTGTCCCCCATCGTGGACCGCTACGACGGCTTCGTGCTGGACCTGTGGGGCGTGGTGCATGACGGGCGCAAGCCCTATCCCGGCGTGCTGGACTGCCTGGAGCGGCTGCGCGCGGCGGAGAAGCGCGTGGTCTTCCTCACCAACGCCCCCCGCCGCGCCTGGTTCCTGGAGGAGCTGCTGGAGGGCATGGGGGTGGGGCGGCACCTGCATGACGGCATCATCTCGTCCGGCGAGGTGACGTGGCGCTGGCTGAAGGACGGCACCCACCCCTTCTTCGCCGCCCTGCCCGGCAGGCGCGCCTACCACATCGGCCCCGAGCGCGACCTGAGCGTGGCGGAGGACGGCGCGGCCGAGCTGGTCGGCAGCCCGGAGGAGGCGGATTTCCTGCTCAACACCGGCCCCGACCCCGATCGCGGGCCGCTATCGGTCGAGCCCTACCGGGACGACCTGCTGGCCTGCTTCAACGCGGGGCTGCCCATGGTCTGCGTCAACCCGGACCGCGCGGTGATGGTGGCGGGGCAGCGCATCCTCTGCGCGGGCGCCCTGGCCGACGTCTACGCCGAATGGGGCGGGCGCATCTGCGAGGTCGGCAAGCCAGACCCGGCCGTGTACGGCCCGGTGCTGGAGCTGCTGGGCATCGCAAACAAGGCGCGCGTGGTCTGCATCGGCGACACGCCGCACACCGACCTGGCCGGGGCGCAGGCGGCGGGGCTGGACAGCCTGTGGGCGCTGACCGGGCTGACGGCCGACGCGCATGGCGCGGACCCCGCCCCGGCGCTGCTGGCGGCGGTGGCGCATGAGGAGCGCGTGGCGCCGAGGGCTGCCTTGCGGATTCTTCGCTGGTGAAGTTTCCGGTCTTTTCCACAGGAAAATGATTCGACTCGGCGAATCCAGCCCTTGTGGGTGATTCGGCGTTTCAACTACACCATCTGGTAGCAGGACGCGGAGTTTCCCCCCATGGATTGGACTGCCGAGGCCATCGAACGTCTCCGGGCCCTCTGGGCCGAAGGCCATTCCACCGCCGAGATCGGGCGCCGCATGGGCGTGTCGAAGAACGCGGTGGTGGGCAAGGCGCACCGGCTGCAGTTGCCGGCCCGCCCCAGCCCGATCCGCCGCGACGCGCCGCTG
>JALHNW010000234.1 GCA_022843345.1 Rubritepida sp.
GGGCTGGAGGTGGCGCTGGTCGGCCGCGCCGTGGCGGGCCCGCCCCGCATCATCCTGCAACCCGGCCGGGCGCCGCCCCGTTCGCAGGGGGATGAACGAGGCGACGGGAACGATCCTGATGATCCAGGAAAGCCGCTTCCGGCTGCTGCGGGATGACGGGCGGGGCCTGGACCTCGCCCTCTCGCCCTCCGCGCCGCTGGAGCCGCAGGACCTGCGCCCGCTGCTGCACCGGCGCGTCAGGGTCGCCTGGGAGCCCGCGCCGGGGCTGATCGCGGGTTCCGCCCGCCGCGTTGAGCCGGCCTGAGAAGGAAGCGCCATGACCCGCCGCACCATCGGCCGCCGCGCCGCCGAGTTCCTCCGCGAATGGTCGGTCCCCCGCCAGCTCGCCGGCGCCGACCACCGGCGCGAGGCCGCCGAGGCCGGCATGGCGCGCACCAACCGCCCGCGCACCGAGACCGCCGACGCCGTCGGCACCTCCATCTGCCCGTACTGCGCCGTGGGCTGCGCGCAGCTGGTCTACGCGAAGGACCGGCGCCCCATCGCCGTCGAGGGCGACCCGGCGAGCCCGATCAACCAGGGCACGCTCTGCCCCAAGGGTGCCGCCACGCTGGGCCTGATGACGAGCCCCATGCGGCTCGACCGCGTGCTGCACCGCGCGCCGCACGCGGAGGAGTGGCGGGAGGTGCCGCTCGACTGGGCGATGGACCGCATCGCCCACCTGACGAAGGAGACGCGCGACGCGACCTTCGTGCGCGAGGCCCCCGACGGCACGACGCTGAACCACACCCTGGCGATCGGCTCCCTGGGCGGGGCGACGCTCGACAACGAGGAGAACTACCTCATCAAGAAGCTCTTCACCGCGGGGCTGGGGGCCGTCTTCGTCGAGAACCAGGCAAGGGTCTGACACAACAACTCGGTGCCCAGTCTGGGCACCGCCTTCGGCCGGGGCGCGGCGACGATGCCCCAGTGGGACCTCGCGCGCTCGGACGTCATCCTCGTGATGGGGTCCAACATCGCGGAGAACCACCCGATCGCCTTCCGCTTCGCCATGCAGGCGAAGCTGCGGGGAGCCACGCTGATCCACGTGGACCCGCGCTTCACGCGCACCTCGGCGATGTGCGACATCTACGCGCCGATCAGGGCCGGCACCGACATCGCCTTCCTCGGCGGCATGATCAACTTCCTGCTCGAGCGCGACCGGTGGTGGCGCGACTGGGCGATCCCCTACACCAACATCGCGACGGTCATCGAGGATGGCTACGCGGGGCCGGAGGGCGACGGCCTCTTCTCCGGCTGGAACGCGCAGGAGACGCGCTACGACGCGCAGAGCTGGCAGCCCGAGGGCGTCACCCTCCCATCCCCGCTGGCCGAGCACTGGATGGAGGCGGGCGGCGAGTTCTGCGAGCGCACCGCCCGCCTGCGCGACGGCCCGGTGCCGCGCGACGAGACGCTGGCCCACCCCAACAGCGTGTACCGCATCATGCGCCGCCACTTCGCGCGCTACACGCCCGCGATGGTGGAGCGCATCACCGGCTGCCCGCAGGACCTGTTCCTGACGATCTGCGAGGCGATGGCGCGCAATTCCGGCCCCGAGCGGACGGGGGCCATCTGCTACGCCGTGGGCTGGAACCACCACACGGTGGGCGCGCAGATCATCCGCGCGGGCGCCATCGTCCAGGGGCTGCTGGGCAATGTCGGGCGGCCGGGGGGCGGGATGCTGGCGCTGCGCGGCCACACCTCCATCCAGGGCTCGACCGACATCGCGACGCTGTACGACCTCCTGCCCGGATACCTGCCGCAGCCGCACGCCATGCGCCCGCACCGCACGCTGGAGGAGTACGTCTCGGTCGAGACGGCGCCGACGGGCTGGTGGGCGGAGTTCCCGAAATACGCCGTCTCGCTCATGCGCGCCTTCTACGGCGGCGCGGCCTCGGCCGCGAATGGCTGGGGCTTCGACTGGATGCCGCGCATCGTGGGCGACCACTCCCAGCTGCCCATGACGCTGGCCATGGAGAACGGGATCATCAAGGGCCTGTTCGTCATGGGGCAGAACCCGGCGGTGGGCGGCTCCAACTCCAGGCTGGTGCAGCGCGGCCTCGCCAAGCTCGAATGGATGGTGGTGCGCGACGTGGCGGAGACGGACACCGCCACCTTCTGGCGCGACGGCCACCTGGTGCGCGACGGCGAGATGCGGACGGAGGAGATCGGTACGGAGGTCTTCCTCATGCCGGCCTCGCTGTCGGGCGAGAAGGCGGGGAGCTTCACCAACACCCACCGCCTGATCCAGTGGCACGACAAGGTGGTGGACGCGCCGGGCGATTCGACGTCCGAGCTGTGGTTCGTGGACGAGCTGGCGCGGCGCCTGCGCGCGCTCTACGCCGGCAGCGCGCGCCCGGAGGACCAGGCGATCCTCAACCTGCGCTGGGACTACGGGCGCGACGCCGAGGACGAGCCCGACGCCGAGGCGGTGCTGCGCGAGATCAACGGCTACTCCCTGGCGGACCGCGCGCAGCTTCCCGACATCGCCGGGCTGAAGGCGGACGGCTCCACGGCCTGCGGCGCCTGGATCTACGCCGGCGTCTTCCCGGAGGAGGGCAGGAACCTGTCGCGCGCGCGCAGGGCCGACGGGCCGCAGGGGCCGGGCACGCACCTGGGCTGGGGCTTCAGCTGGCCCGCCAACCGGCGCAGCCTGAACAACCGCGCCAGCGCCGACCCCGCCGGCCGGCCGTGGTCGGAGCGCAAGGCGCTGATCCGCTGGGACGAGGCGAAGGGCGAGTGGGCCGGCCCGGACGTGCCGGACTTCCCGAAGACGAAGCGCCCGGACTACGAGCCCGACTGGGCGGCGAAGCCCAGGGGCATGGACGCCCATTCCGGCAGCGACCCCTTCATCATGCTGGCGGACGGGCGCTGCGCGCTCTTCGCCTCCTCCGGCCTCAAGGACGGGCCGCTGCCCGAGCACTACGAGCCGGTCGAGACGCCGGCGCGCAACCCGCTCCACCCGGGGATGGACGGCAGCCCCGCGGCCAAGCGCTGGGACCAGCCGGGCAACCGCCTGGCGCCGCCCGGGGACCCGCGCTTCCCGCACATGCTGACCACCTTCCGCCTCACCGAGCACCATTCGGGCGGCACGCCCACGCGCATCGTCCCCAGCACGGCGGAACTCCAGCCCGAGATGTTCTGCGAGATCCCCACGGAGCTGGCGCGCGCGCTGGGCGTCGCCTCCACCGACTGGGTCGTGCTTTCCACCCTGCGGGGCGAGATCGAGGCGAAGGCGCTGGTGACGGACCGGCTGCGGCCGCTGCGGCTGGAGGACGGGCGGACGTGCCATCAACTGGGCCTGCCCTGGCACTTCGGCTGGATCGGCTTCGCGACCGGCGACATCGCCAACGTGCTGACGGCGGTGGTGGGCGACCCCAACACCGGCATGCACGAGAACAAGGCCCTCGCCTGCGCGTTGAGGCCGGGAAGGCTCCCGCGCCGACCGGGCGGGCCGATGACGGAGGCGACGCGCTGATGGACGGAGGCCTGATCCTGCCCGGGCAGCAGGAGGCGGAGCGCACGGCGGGCGCGCGCATCGAGCCCGGCCGTTCCTACGGCTTCTTCACGGACACCACGCTGTGCATCGGCTGCAAGGCCTGCGAGGTCGCCTGCAAGGAGTGGAACGCCCTGCCGGCGGACGGCGACATGCGCCTGTCCGGCCATTCCTACGACAACACCGGCTGGCTGGGCGCCGAGACCTGGCGGCACGTGGGCTTCGTCGAGCGGCTGGAGGCGCGGCCGGGCGAGATGAAGCCCTTCCAGTCCGACTGGATCATGTTCAGCGACGTGTGCAAGCACTGCGACCCCGCGCCCTGCCTGGAGGCCTGCCCGACAGGGGCGATCTACCGCTCGGAGTTCGACACCGTCGTCGTCCAGCAGGACATCTGCAACGGCTGCTCCTACTGCGTGCCCGCCTGCCCCTTCGGCGTCGTCGAGGTGTCGAAGTCGGACGGCAAGGCGCACAAGTGCACCCTGTGCCACGACCGGCTGAAGGGGGGCATGGAGCCCGCCTGCGCCAAGGCCTGCCCCACCGACAGCATCCAGTTCGGCGTGGTGGAGGAGCTGGTCGGGCGCGCGGGCCAGCGCGTGGAGCAGCTCCACGCCATGGGCCAGGACCGCGCCTACCTGTACGGCGCGCCGGGCACGCCGGGTGCGACGGGCGGCATCGAGCGGCTCAACGCCTTCTTCCTGCTCACCGAGCGGCCCGAGGTGCACGGGCTGCCGGCCGCGCCGCAGCGCCCGGCGCCGCGCGCGCG
>JALHNW010000235.1 GCA_022843345.1 Rubritepida sp.
GGACGGTGGGCGCCGACCTGGCCGACGCCGCCGCCGCCGCCGCCCTGTGCAGCCGGGCCGGGGCGCTGTGCGGTGGGCTGGACGGCCTGGTGAACAACGCCAGCCTGTTCCTCTACGACACGCCCTCGGCGTTCACGGCGGAGCAGTTCGCGCGGCAGGCGGCGGTGAACCTGCTGGCCCCGGCGCTGCTGGCCCAGGGCTTCGCCGCGCAATTGCCGGAGGGCGCGGAGGGCGCGGTGGTGAACATGCTGGACAACCGCCTGTGGGCGCCCAACCCCGACTACTTCACCTACGCCCTCGGCAAGTACGGGCTGCGGGGGATGACGGAGATGGCCGCGCTGCACTTCGCCCCGCGCATCCGCGTGAACGGCGTGGCCCCCGCCATCACCCTGGTGAGCGGCGAGCAGTCGGAAGCGAATTTCGAGCGCGCCCACCGCAACAACCCCCTGGGCGCGGGGGTGGAGCCGCAGGACGTGGCGGAGGCGGTGCTGTACCTGCTGCACGCGCGGCGGGTGACGGGCGAGGTGATCGTGGTGGATGGCGGGCAGAAGCTGCGCCGGCGGGGCCGCGACGTGGCGTTCCCGGTGGGGGGGCAGGTGCCATGACCGCGACCATCCCGTGGGCGCGCAAGGCGCGCCCCGCCGCCCAACCGCCCATGCAGCCCGCGCCCCATTGGCGCGGCGCAAGCCAAGCCGCCGGAGGCGGCGCCCGGCGCCTGAGGGCACGGAAAAAGCTCATGCGGGCGGCACCGTGCATCCGCCCAACCGGCGCGCCCGCCGGGCCGCGCGCATGAGCGCGCATCCGCTCCGCCTGCGCCAGGTCTTCGTGCGCGGCCTCCAGCTCCAGGCCCGCCTGGGGGTGCACGCGCATGAGAAGGCGGCGGCGCAGCGCATCCTCGTGCATGTCGAGCTGGCCGTGGAGGATGAGTCGGCGGCGGTCGGCATCGGCCCCGACGACCTGGCCCGCGTGGTGGATTACGAGCGCGTGGTGGCGGCCGCGCGCGACGCCGTCGCCCGCGGCCACGTCATGCTGGTGGAGACGCTGGCCGAGACCATCGCCGCCGCCGCACTGGTGGACCCGCGCGTCAAGCTGGCCCGCGTGTCCATCGAGAAGCCCGATGCCTTCCCCGACATCGCATCGGTCGGCGTGACCATCGAGCGGACCCGCCTTTGAGGCCGAGTCAAGGGCAAACGGTTGGGCGAAAAAAAATCATCCACCGCCGCAACCGATACGCGGGAATGCCGCTCCGTGTCATGGATCCGACACCGTCTTGACGCATTCCCAGGCCGGGACACTTGAAAAACATAACAAAATCAATGGCATGACTTATTGCACAAAAGCAAAGCATTCGTGACCAAACCCAAGGACTCCCTGGTGTTGCGGCCCCTCGGCACCCATCTTCCCACAGGGTTATCCACAGCTTCCGTGGACAAGTGGCGTTCACCCCATCCATGACCGACGAGATCACCGAAATCCCCGCGCCCCCGCCCATGCAGGGCCTCCAGGTGCTGGAGGCGGCGCTCCCCACCCTGCCGCTCACCCCCGGTTGCTACCGCATGATGGATGGCAAGGGGGACGTGCTGTACGTCGGCAAGGCTCGCGCCATCCGCAAGCGCGTGTATTCCTACACGCAGCTCGCCCGCCTGCCCGAGCGGCTGCGCCGCATGGTGCACGAGACGCGGCGCATCGAGGTCGTCACCACCGCCAGCGAGGCCGAGGCCCTGCTGCTGGAGGCCAACCTCATCAAGAAGCTGCGGCCGCGCTACAACATCGTGCTGCGCGACGACAAGTCGTACCCATGGCTCGTCATCACCGACGACCACGCCTTCCCGCAGATCGCCAAGCACCGGGGCGAGCGGCGCAAGGGCGCCTCCTACTACGGCCCCTTCGCCTCCGTCTGGGCGGTGAACCAGACGCTGACCGCGCTGCAGCGCGTCTTCCTGCTGCGCTCCTGCAACGACGCGGTGTTCGACAGCCGCGACCGCCCCTGCCTGCTGCACCAGATCAAGCGCTGCTCCGCCCCCTGCACGCGGCGCATCGAGGAGGCGCCCTATCGCGGGCTGGTGGAGGAGGCGAAGCAGTTCCTCGCCGGCCAGGTCCCCACCATCCAGAAGCGCCTGGCCGCCGAGATGGAGCAGGCCGCCGAGGCGCTGGAGTTCGAGCGCGCGGCCGCCCTGCGCGACCGCATCCGCGGCCTGACGCACATCCAGGGCAACAGCCGCATCAACGTGGACAGCGTGGCCGATGCCGACGTGATCGCCCTGCACATGGCGGCGGGGCAGTCCTGCGTGCAGGTCTTCTTCTTCCGCGGCGGGCGCAACAACGGCAACCGCCCCTACTTCCTGTCCCACGCCCGCGCCGACATCACGCCCGAGGAGGTGATGGGAAGCTTCCTCGCACAGCTCTACGACGACGACATGCCCCCGCCGCCCCAGCTCCTGCTCAGCCACGAGCCGCCCGAGGCGCCCCTGCTGGCCGAGGCGCTGGCGCTGAAGGCCGGAAGGCGCGTGGAGCTGGCGGCCCCCAAGCGCGGCGAGAAGCTGTCCCTGGTGCAGCACGCCGCCACCAACGCGCGCGAGGCGCTGGAGCGCAGGCTCGCCGAATCCACCGCCCAGGCCGCGCTGCTGGACGGCGTGCAGCGCCTGTTCGACCTGCCCGAGCGGCCGGACCGCATCGAGTGCTACGACAACAGCCACATCCAGGGCACCGCCGCCTACGGCGCCATGGTGGTCGCCGGCCCCGCCGGCTTCATGAAGGCCAACTACCGCAAGTTCGGCATCAAGGACGCGAAGGCGGGGGACGATTTCGCCATGATGCGCGAGGTGCTGGAGCGCCGCTTCGCCCGCGCCCTGAAGGAGGACCCGAGCCGCGCCACCGACGGCTGGCCCGACCTGGTGCTGATCGACGGCGGCCAGGGCCAGCTCAACGTGGCGCTGGAGCTGATGCGCGAGCTCGGCCTGGAGGACATCCCGCTGGTCGCCATCGCCAAGGGCGTGGACCGCGACGCCGGCCGCGAATGGTTCCACATGCCCGGGCGCGAGGCCTTCCAGCTGCCCCCGCGCGACCCGGTGCTCTACTACCTCCAGCGGCTGCGCGACGAGGCGCACCGCTTCGTCATCGGCGCCCACCGCGCGGGGCGCGCGAAGGCGATGGTGAAGAGCGAGCTGGACGACATCCCTGGCGTGGGCTCGGCGGTGAAGAAGCGGCTGCTGAACCACTTCGGCTCGGCCCGCGGCGTGCGCAACGCGGGCGAGGCGGACCTGGCCGCCTGCCCCGGCATCGGCCCCGGCCTGGCGCGGAAGATCCACGGGCATTTCCATCCGGGTGCTGCACAAGCTAAGTAGGGAGGCGTGCCCACAGACCTGCCCAACCTGCTGACGCTGTCCCGCATCGTCGCCATCCCGCTGATGGTGCTGCTGGTGGCCCTGCGCGCCCCCTGGGCGGACATGGCCGCCTGCGCGGTGTTCAGCGCCGCCGCCATCACCGACTACTTCGACGGCAAGATCGCGCGCGACCGGCAGATCACCTCCGATTTCGGCCGCATGCTGGACCCCATCGCCGACAAGCTGCTGGTGGGCGCGGCGCTGATGTGCCTGGCCGGCTTCGACCGGCTGCCCAACTGGTCGCTGCTGCCCGCCATCATCATCCTGCTGCGCGAGATCCTCGTCTCCGGCCTGCGCGAATACCTGGCCACGCTGCGGATCGGCCTGCCGGTGACGCCGCTGGCCAAGTGGAAGACCGGCGCGCAGATGGGCGCGCTGGGCGTGCTGCTGGCCGGCGAGACGGGCGCGGCCACGGTCGGCCTGGGCTTCCTGCCCATCGCGCTGATCGGCGAGGCGATGCTGTGGACTGCGGCGGCCCTGACGCTGATGACGGGCTGGGACTACCTGCAGGCCGGGCTGCGCCACGCGACGGGCGGCACGGCCACCCGCCCTTGAGATTCGCCGCCCCGCGGCGCATTGTCCCGCCCGAACCGAACCCCTGCCGGGAGCCACTGATGGCCCTTCGCCTCGCCACGCTGCTGTTCTGCGCCGCCCTGCTCCCGGGCTGCGGGGGCGTGGAGCGTACCTTCTCCCGCATGACGGACGGCCTCACCGACATCTCGCTGCGCGCCGGCCCGCAATGGGGCGGCCCGCGCACGCCGGTGGAGGACAGCATCACCGTGCAGCGCGTGCGCGCCGGCGGCACCGTGGCCCCCTCGGCCGACCTCGCCACCCTGCGGCCCGAGGCGGGCGACGTGTGGCCGCGCGAGGAAGCGCCGCGCGCCACCCTGGCCAACCCGGACGAGGCGCTGC
>JALHNW010000236.1 GCA_022843345.1 Rubritepida sp.
AGCCGCCGCAGGGGGTGCCGCTGCCCGGCGCCTCCGCCCTTCTCCTGGCCGGCATCGCCGCCCTGGGAACCGTGCGCCTGCGCCGCCGCGCCGCCTGATCCGCGGGGTGCGGGGGCGCCGCCACGACGCCCCCGCATCGCCGGCTACACCGAGAAGTACTTCGCCCGCGGGTGGTGCAGCACGATCGCGCTGGTGCTCTGCTCGGGGTGCAGCTGCCATTCGTCGGACAGCTCCACCCCCACCCGCTCGGCCTTCAGCAGCTTCAGCAGCGGCGCCTGGTCCTCCAGCTTCGGGCAGGCGGGGTAGCCGAAGGAATAGCGGCCGCCGCGGTAGCCCTGGGACAGCATCTTCTCGATGTCGCGCTCGTCCTCGCCCGCGAAGCCGAGTTCGGCGCGGATGCGCTTGTGGACGTATTCGGCCAGCGCCTCCGCCATCTCCACGCCCAGCCCGTGCAGGTAGAGGTAGTCCTGGTAGCGGTTCTCCTCGAACCACTCGCGCGCGACGTCGGAGACGCGCTGGCCCATGGTCACCACCTGCAGCCCGATCACGTCGCGCTCCGCGTCGTCCACGTCGCGCACGAAGTCGGCGATGCACTCGCCATCCTCCTTGGGCTGGCGCGGCAGGGTGAAGCGCGCGGCCTCCGTGGTGCCGTCCTGCTCGAACAGGATCAGGTCGTTGCCCTGGCCGGCGCATTTCCAGTAGCCGTAGATCGCCTGGGGCTTGAGGATGCCCTGCTCGATCCCGATGCCCAGCATGCGGCGCAGCACCGGGCGCAGCTCCTGCTTCGCCCAGCCCAGGAAGTCCTCCAGGCTGCGGCCGGCCTTCCGGAAGCCCCACTGGAATTGGTACAGGCTGCGCTCGTTGATGAAGGGCACCAGCGCCTTGGGGTCGGCCTCCATCACCCGCGCGCCCCAGAAGGGCGGCGTGGGCGTGGGCAGCCCCGCCGTCTCGCGCCGGCGGCGGCCCTGGGCGTAGGCGAGGTCCACGGGCGCGAAGCCGCGCGGGTCGGCCTGGCCCAGTACCCGCTTCTCGTTGCGCGCCTTGCCGCCGCGCTTGGCCTGGATGGCGGCCATGTAGTCGTCGAAGCCGTTGCCCACCACCTTGTCCATCAGGTGCAGCCCGTCGAAGGCGTCGCGCGCGTAGGCGACGCGGCCGCAGGCATAGGCGCGCACGCAGTCATCCTCGACGTAGTTGCGCGTCAGCGCGGCACCGCCCAGCAGCACGGGGATGTCCACGCCCTGGCGGCTCATCTCCTCCAGGTTCTCGCGCATCACCACGGTGGACTTCACCAGCAGGCCGCTCATGCCGATGGCGTGCGCCCGGTGCTCGCGCGCCGCGCTCACGATGTCGGCCAGCGGCACCTTGATGCCCAGGTTCACCACCTTGTAGCCGTTGTTGGTGAGGATGATGTCCACGAGATTCTTGCCGATGTCGTGCACGTCGCCCTTCACCGTGCCCAGCACGATGATGCCCTTCTCCTGCCCCGCCACGCGCTCCATGTGCGGCTCCAGGTAGGCGACGGCCGCCTTCATCGTCTCCGCGCTCTGCAGCACGAAGGGCAGCTGCATCTTGCCGGCGCCGAACAGCTCGCCCACCACCTTCATGCCTTCCAGCAGCACGTCGTTGATGATGGCGAGCGGCGCGAGGCCCTTGGCCATGGCATCCGCCAGCTCGTCGTCCAGCCCCTTGCGGTCGCCATCCACGATGCGGTCCTTCAGGCGGCCCTCCACCGTGTCGGCCTTCACCTTGGCGGCGGCGTCGGCGGCCTTGCGGCCGGCGAACATCTCCAGGACCTTCTGCAGGGGGTCGTAGCCCTCGCGCCTGCGGTCCCAGATCAGGTCCTCCATCACCTGCACCTCCTCGGGCGGGATGGCGTGCAGGGGCTTGATCTTGGAGACGTGGACGATCGCGCCCGTCATCCCCGCCTTCACCGCGTGGTCCAGGAAGACGCTGTTCAGCACGTGCCGCGCCGCCGGGTTCAGCCCGAAGGAGATGTTGGACAGGCCCAGGATGATCTGGATGTCGGGGAAGGCGTCGCGGATCATGCGGATGCCTTCCAGCGTCCACTGGCCCAGCTTGCGGTCATCCTCGTTGCCGGTGGCGATGGTGAAGGTCAGCGGGTCGATCAGCAGGTCGCTCTGCGGCAGGCCGTGCCTGTCGCAGGCGAACTCCACCAGGCGCGTGGCGATGCGGAGCTTGTCCTCGGCGGTCTTGGCCATGCCCACTTCGTCGATGGTGAGCGCGATGACGCCGGCGCCGAACTTCTTCGCCAGCACCAGGCGGTCATGCGCCGCCTCCTCGCCATCCTCGAAGTTGATCGAGTTGATGATGGGCTTGCCGCCATGCAGCTTCAACGCGGCCTCGATGACCGGCGTCTCGGTGCTGTCGATCACCAGCGGCGCGTTCACGCTGGCGGTGAAGCGGGTGATGACCTCGTTCATCTCGCGGATCTCGTCGCGGCCGACGAAGGCGGTGCAGATGTCGAGGGAGTTCGAGCCCTCGGCCACCTGCTCGCGCCCGATGGCGAGGCAGCCGTCCCAGTCGTTCGCCTCCTGCACGGCGCGCCAGGCCTTGGAGCCGTTGGCGTTGCAGCGCTCGCCGATGGAGAAGTAGCTGTTCTCCTGCCGCAGGCTGGTGGCCGAGTAGAGCGAGGCCACCGAGGGCACCCAGTGGTGGATGCGCTTCGCCGGCGCGGGCCGGTGCTGCGCGCCGCCCAGCCGGCGCAGCATCGCGTCCAGCGCCTGGATGTGGGGCGTGGAGGTGCCGCAGCAGCCGCCGATCAGGTTGAAGCCGTCCTCGACGACGAAGCGCTCCATCCAGGTGGCCAGCTCAGGCCCGCCCAGCGGGTAGTGGGTCTTGCCGTCCACCAGCTCCGGCAGGCCGGCATTGGGCTGCACGGAGAGCAGGCCGGGCCAGTTGCGGGACAGCCAGCGGATGTGCTCCGCCATCTCCTGCGGGCCCGTCGCGCAGTTCAGCCCGACCAGCGGCACGTCGAGGGCGTGGATCACCGCGGCGGCGGCGGCGATGTCGGGGCCGACGAGCAGCGTGCCCGTCGTCTCCACCGTCACCTGCACGAAGATGGGGATGTCGGACTTCGCCTCGCGCTGGGCGAGCTTGGCGGCGTTCACCGCGGCCTTGATGTAGAGCGTGTCCTGGTTGGTCTCGGTGAGGATGGCGTCCGCCCCGCCGGCGATCAGCGCGCGGCACTGCACGGCGAGCGCTGCTTCGAGGTCGTCATAGGCGATGTGGCCCAGCGAGGGCAGCTTGGTGCCCGGCCCGATGTCGCCCACCACCCAGCGGTGGCGGCCGTCGGCGAAGCCGTCCGCCGCCTCGCGCGCGATCTCGACGGCGCGCTTGTTGATCTCGAAGGCCTTCGCCTCCAGCCCGAACTCGCCGAGCGTGACGGGGGAGCCGCCGAAGGTGTTGGTGAGCACCATGTCCGCCCCCGCCTCGTAGTAGGAGGCGTGGATCTCGCGCACGATGTCGGGGCGCGAGAGGCAGAGGATGTCGGTGCAGTTCTCCTGCCCCCAGTAGTCGCGCTCGATCTCCAGGTCCATCTGCTGCACGCGCGCGCCCATGCCGCCGTCGCACAGCAGCACGCGGTCGCGCAGGGCCTGGAGGAGGTGCGGTCGGGACATGGTTCAGCGTTCCGTGTGAGCGAGGACGGGGGATTTCTGCGCCACCCACAGGCGGGTGGCGAGCGGGCCGGGAATGGTGCGGCTGCCGGCAAGGGCGCAGCGCGCCTCGCCCAGCCAGCCGGCGATGGCGGCGTCGTCGAAGCCGGGCCAGCGATGGGCGAAGCGGTCCATGAGCTCGGCCCGGCCATGGGCGGCGAGGTCGGCCAGCAGCAGCGTGCCGCCGGGGCGCAGCACGCGCGCCGCCTCGGCCAGCGCGGCCGCCGGGTCCTCGGCGTAGTGCAGCACCATCTGCATGGTCACCGCGTCCTGCGATGCGTCGGGCAGCGGCAGGCGGTACATGTCTGCCTGGCGGACCGCCGCGCGCTCGGCCAGGCCGCGTTCGGACAGGCGGGCGCGGGCCAGGGCCAGCATCTCGCGGCTGGCGTCCACGCCCAGCGCGTGGTCGGCGCGCGGCGCGGCCAGCTCCAGCAAGTGGCCGGTGCCGGTGCCGATGTCGAGCAGCGCGCCGATGCGCGCCGGCAGGGCGCCGAGGATGGCGGCTTCCACCGCCGCGGCGTCCAGGCCGAGCGCGCGCATCTCGTCCCACTCCATCCCCGCGCGCTGGAACAGGTCGGAGGCGGCCCGCGCCCGCTCGGCCGT
>JALHNW010000237.1 GCA_022843345.1 Rubritepida sp.
GCATGGCCCTGCGCGCCGCCCTGCACGGGGTGGAATCGGCGCTGTTCTTCGCCTCCCTGTCCTTCCTGCCGCTGGCCGACGTCGTCACCTTCTACATGGCCGCGCCCATCTGGGTGACGGCCCTCTCCCCCTGGTTGCTGGGCGAGGCGGTGGGCTGGCGCCGGCGCCTGGCGGTGCTGGCGGGCTTCGGCGGCGTGGTGCTGGCGATCTCGCCGGGTGGGGGGGAACTGGGCTGGGGCGCGCTGGTCGCCGTCGCGGGGTCATTCGTCTACGCGCTCTACATCATCGCCACGCGCAGGCTGGCCGGCACGCCGGTGGTGGCGCTGCTGGGCTGGCAGATGGCGGCGACGCTGGTGCTGGGCATCGCCCTGGTGGCGGTGCAGGGCTGGCGGCCGGCCACACTGCTGGAACTGGCGCCGGTGGCGCTGCTGGGCCTGGGTTCGCTGCTGGGCAACGGCTTCGTCAACCGCTCGCTCGCGCTGGCGCCGGCCGCCGCGGTGGTGCCCTGGCAGTACACGGGCATCCTGTGGGGCGTGGCGCTGGGCTGGGCGGTGTTCGGCGACGTGCCGCAGGCGCACACGCTGCTGGGTGCCGCCGTGATCGTGGGCGCGGGCCTCTACATCCTGTGGCGCGAACGGAGCTTGCGGGAGGGCTGACGCCACAATTGCTGGTTGTGGATGGCTGCCATGCATTGCCGAATATAGTAGGGTGAAACCGGGCAAGACACCATATGTTGTGTCAGCACCGCCCCCATCGGGCGGATATCCGGAAGGTGCCCATGGACGGCTCGCTCGCTCCCCGCTTCCTGTTCCCCGCCGCCGAGGCCGGTTCCAGCTTCGGCGAGGCCCCCGCGCCCGCCCGCGCGCTGGACCCCGGCATGGGGCTGGCGGTGGCGCGGCGCACCGTCTTCCGCGCCGAGGACCGGGAGGATTGGGGCCGCGTGGCCGACCGCGTGGCCGCCGGCAACATGGCGCTGCTGGGCCCCCGCGCCGATGCGGGCGAGCAGGCGCGGCTTCGCAACGCCATCGCCTCCGGCGCGCTGCTCACCTCGGGCCGGCACCTCCAGCATGGCGACGCGGCGCAGGCTGGGCGCAACATGGAGGTCTTCACCAACTGCGCCACCGCCAACGCCTCCTTCGCGCTGTTTTACCTGTTGCTGAACGGCTCGGGCGTCGGGCGCGCCTATGATGACGAGCTGGTGGCGGTGGATTGGGCGCGCGCGCCGGCTCTGCTGCTGCGCCTCGCCCCGGAGCACCCGGATTACCCGCACTCGCGCGAGGCGCTGCACCGCTTCGGCACGGAATTCGCCCTGCTGCCCTGGGGCACCGCGCTGGAGGCGATGACGGAGGCGCAGGAGGCCGAGATCCGCGCCTTCCTCCAGCGCGAGCTGCTGCACGGCGAGGCCCCGGAGGGCGCGGTCCGCCACGAGGTGGCCGACAGCCGCGAGGGCTGGGGCAAGGCGGTGGAGCTGCTGGAAAGCCTGGCCTTCGAGGGCGCGGAGGACCGCACGCTGCTGCTGGACTTCACTGCCATCCGCCCGCGCGGCGCGCCGATCGGCGGCATGCAGGGGCGCCCGGCCTCCGGCCCGCTGTCGCTGCTGCGCGCCTTCGTGAACCTGCGCCACCACGTCATCGCCCCCGCCCGCGGCGCGGCGATGGCGCCGTGGGAGCAGGCGCTGCTGGTGGACCACCATTTGTCGGTCGAGGTGCAGGTGGGCGGCGCCCGCCGCGCCGCGCGCATGGCCACCAAGTCCTGGCGCGACCCCGGCATCCTGCGCTTCATCCGCCTGAAGGCGGAGGGCGGGCTGTGGACCGCCAACAACTCGGTGATGGTGGATGCCGAGTTCTGGGAAGGCGTGCGCGCCGCCCGCGCCGGCAGCGACGCCCCGCTGCACCGCCACGCGCTGGAGGTGTTCGAGGAGGCCACGCGCTGCGCCTGGATCAACGGCGAGCCAGGCTTCATCAACGGCGACAAGCTGGACGACGTGCGCACCGGCACCGCCTGGGACAAGGCGGCGGGCGCCACCCTGCGCTCCGCCCGCTACGCGGCCGACCACGCCGTGCCGCTGCTGGCCTCGCTGGCGGAACGCGCCCGCACCGCGCGCTTCCCCGCCACCACCAACCCTTGCGGCGAGATCACGCTGCACGTCACCGGCGGCTACTGCGTCATCGCCGATTTCGCGCCGTTGCTGGCCTGCCCCGCCGCGCTGGACAGCGTGGCGCCCGGCGAGGTGTCGCCCGCCCTGGCCGCCGAGTGGGATGCGCGGGTGGAGGACAGCGTGCGCCTGGGCGTGCGCTTCCTCATGCGCGCCAACCTGATGGACAGCCTCTACGCGGATGAGGTGAAGCGCACCAACCGCATGGGCATCGGCCCCACCGGGCTGCACGAATGGGCCTGGATGCGCTGGGGCCTGGATTTCGACTCGCTGCTGGACGAGGCACGCGCCGCGCCCTTCTGGGCCATGCTCGCCCGCCTCTCCGCCGTGGCGAAGGCCGAGGCCGCGCGCTACGCCGCCGCGCTGGGGCTGGTGACGCCCTTCACCGTCACCACGGTGAAGCCGGCCGGCACCACGTCGAAGCTGTTCGGCCTGACGGAAGGCGCGCACCTGCCGGCGCGCCGGCACTACCTGCGCTGGGTGCAGTTCCGCGGCGTGAAGGAGCGGGGCGCCTGGGCCGCGGATGCCGACCCGCTGCTGGCCGATTACGAGGCGCGCGGCTACCCCGTGCGCGCGCTGCGCTCCTTCCCCGGCATGAGCATCGTGGGCTTCCCCACCATGCCGCTGATCGAGCGGCTGGGCATGGGCGAGCGCATCGTCACCGCGCCCGAGGCGAGCCCGCAGGCGCAGTACCGCTGGCTGTCCCTGCTGGAACGCTTCTGGATCGGCGCCGAACAGGGCAACCAGGTCAGCTACACCCTCAAGGTGTTCACCGACCGCTGCGACCTGGACGGCTTCCGCGACCTGGTGCTGGAGAACCAGCCGCAGATCCGCTGCTGCGCCATCCTGCCCAGCCGGCCTGACGCGGAACTCGGCTACGAATACCTGCCGGAGGAGGAGCTGCCCGTCGGCCGCTTCGCCGAGATCGTGGCCGGCATCGAGGATGCGGCGCTGCACGAGGCGGTGGACATGGCCCACCTGGCCTGCGCGTCAGGAGTCTGCCCGATCTGAGCCATACAGCCAGGCCATGGCGTCGCGCCACCCGGCCTGGCTCTTCGCGCCCATGATGGCGTTCCGCAGCAGGGCGTGCGCGCCGGCGGGGTGGTAGACGTGGTCGCCCACCGCGCGCGATTGCAGGGTCACGCGCGCCGTCCGCAGCAGGCGGCGCGCTTCGTAGCGGCGCAACGCTTCATCCGGCGCGCCGGGCGTGGCGGCGCATTCGGCGGCGAGCGCGACGGCATCCTCCATCGCCATGCAGGCGCCTTGCGCCAGGTATTGCAGCGTGGGGTGGGCCGCGTCGCCCAGCAGGGCCACGCGGCCGTCGCACCAGCTCGCCGCCGGGTCGCGGTCGCACAGCACCCAGCGCTTCCATTCCGGCCCCGCCTCGATGATGCCGCGCGCGATGGGGTGGACATGCGCGAAGGCGTCCAGGACGCGGGTGCGCTCCACCGGCTCGCCCGCCACCGGCTCGCGCGCGTCGTCATGCGCGGTGACGACGAGGTTGAACAGCGTCCAGCCGCTCAGCGGATAGTGGACGATGTGGCATCTCGGCCCGGCCCAGAGCGTGGCGGCGTTCCAGCGCAGCGCCTCGGGCATCGCCGCCACGGGGATGACGCTGCGATAGGTGGTGTGGCCGGAGACGCGCGGCGGCCCGTCGCCCAGCAGCTGCGCGCGCACCCGCGAATGCAGCCCGTCCGCGCCGACCAGCAGCGCGCCATCCACACGTTCGCCATCGGCCAGGATCGCCGTGACGCGCGCGCCGTCCTGCGCGTAGCCCGCGACGCCGGCCGCGGTGCGCAGCGTGATGCGCGCATCCTCGCGGCAGGCGCGCAGCAGCACGCCGTGCAGCTCGCCCCGGTGCACCACGGCGTAGGGCGCGCCGAAGCGCGCGCGGAACTCCTCGCCCAGCTCGATGGTGGCGATGTCCTGCGCCGTCATCGCGTCCATCAGCCGCAACGCATCCACCTGCACCGCCATGGCGCGCGCCGCCTCGCCCACCCCCAGCGCGTCCAGCGCGTGGAAGGCGTTGGGGCCGAGCTGGATGCCGGCGCCGATCTCGCCCAGCGCGCGCGCCTTCTCCAGCACCGTGACCGCGAAGCCGGCGCGGGCCAGCGCCAG